>NZ_MCTY01000199.1:0-19891 GCF_002873635.1 Shewanella sp. 10N.286.52.B9 | reverse complement strand
GGATGTCTGGCTAGCTTTCGGGGGGAAGGGACGCCCCATCGTAAGCGTTAGTTATTTTCGAATAAGAGCGCAGCTTATTCGTTTTTCAGAATAACTTCGTTGGAGCGGCAAGGGATGTCGAGAAGGGAAATGCTGTTGTTTCCCTTTCGTCTGGTGTGGGCGAAGCGCCACGACCTTGATCTTGCTGTTATCTTTGTTGTTTAACACACCCAAAACTCAAATTACACCAAACAAAAAAGCGAACTTCAATGAAGCTCGCTTTTAGTCTTTAATCAAATTTAAATTGAATCACACATTCAATTTAAAACACCATTTCTGGTACATGCTCTGGCACAACCAACTTACCTGCAGTTTTAGATTGGATCTCTTCAACACTGACACCTGGGGCTCGTTCTAATAAGTGAAATGCGCCATCTTTGATTTCCATAAAGGCTAAATCTGTCATGACGCGTTTGATGCAGCCATAACCGGTTAATGGCAGTTCACATACAGGTAAAAGTTTAGAGTTACCTTTTTTGTCAGCATGCATCATGGTGACAATAATATTGTCAGCGCCTGCGACTAAATCCATTGCGCCGCCCATGCCTTTAATCAATTTACCTGGGATCATCCATGAGGCGATTGAGCCGTTTACATCGACTTCAAAAGCGCCGAGTACGGTTAAATCGACATGGCCGCCACGGATCATCGCAAAGCTTTCAGCCGATGAAAAGAATGATGCGCCATCTACAGCGGTGACTGTTTGCTTACCTGCGTTGATGAGGTCGGCGTCAATGGTGTCTTCAGTTGGGAACTCGCCCATACCTAATAGGCCGTTTTCAGATTGCAGCATCACGCTCATGCCTGCAGGAATGTAGTTAGCCACTAAGGTCGGAATACCGATACCTAAGTTAACGTAAAAGCCGTCTTGCATTTCTTGCGCTACACGTTGAGCAAGTTGTTCTCTTGATAAAGCCATGATCTTGCTCCTTATGCTTGGTTGTCAGGTTGAGGTTTAACGGTGCGCTGCTCAATACGTTTCTCAAAACTTGCTTGAATCACCCGATCAACATAAATACCAGGGGTATGAATATGGTTTGGGTCTAGCTCGCCCGGCTGGACAATTTCTTCCGCTTCTACCACGGTGATTTTGCCTGCGGTAGCCATCATAGGATTAAAGTTAGCCGCTGTTTTACGAAAGATTAAGTTACCCATGGTATCGGCTTTCCATGCACGAACTAAGGCGAAATCGGCGGTTAGTGACTCTTCAAGCACATAATTACGGCCTTTAATTTCACGGGTTTCTTTACCATCAGCGATTGGCGTGCCGTAACCAGTTGCAGTGAAAAAGGCTGGGATACCCGCTCCGCCAGCACGAATTTTTTCAGCCAAGGTGCCTTGTGGGGTTAAGATGACATTTAACTCACCTGATAGCATTTGCTGTTCAAAAGTGGCGTTTTCACCCACGTATGAGGCAATCATGGTGGCAATTTGGCGCTGCTTTAACAATAAGCCCAAACCAAAATCATCAACCCCAGCGTTGTTTGAAATAGCGGTAAGCCCAGTTACGCCTGTGGTCACCATATGATTAATCAGGCCTTCAGGGATACCACACAGGCCAAAGCCACCGACCAAAATTGTCATGTCGTTATTGAGGCCATTTAGGGCTTCTTGGTAACTGTGAACGACTTTGTTGAGTCCTGCCATAATCTTGTCCTTTTCAGTTTGCGGTTTGCAAATTTATATCGTTTTAATGTGCGCTATTAAGCACTGACTTTAAACAATGGCCTTTTAAACAATGGCCTATACCGTTAGCGCTTGGGCGACTTTTGAACCTGTGGTGCGGCCCAATACTTGGCTGATTTGATTGCCTGCTTGGGCAAGTTTGTGTAAATCAATGCCAGTTTCTATGCCCATGCCATGGAGCATATAAACTAAATCTTCAGTGGCGAGATTACCCGATGCGCCTTTGGCATAAGGGCAGCCGCCAAGGCCTGCGACCGATGAGTCAATTACGCTTACGCCTGTGGTTAAACAGGCTTGAATGTTGGCTAATGCTTGGCCGTAGGTGTCATGAAAGTGTAGCGCCAGTTTATCGACAGGCACTAAATTAGCGACGGTTTCAACCATCTTACGGGCTTTTAGTGGCGTGCCAACACCAATGGTGTCTCCGAGGGAGATCTCGTAACAGCCCATTTTGTAAAGTATTTCAGACACGCGGGCCACTTCTGTGCTCTTTATCTCGCCTTCATAGGGGCAGCCCAGTACACAGGAAACATAACCGCGTACCTTAATGTTTCGCGCTTTAGCGAGCGCCATGACTGGCTCAAAGCGGGCGATTGACTCGTCAATCGAGCAGTTAATATTGCGTTGGCTGAAGCTTTCTGATGCGGCGCCAAAGATGGCCACTTCATCTGCGCCAGCGTCAAGGGCAAGTTCCAGCCCTTTTAAATTTGGGGTGAGGGCAGAGTAGACCACGCCTTGTTTACGCTTAATTTGCCGTAAAATATCACCTGAATCGGCCATTTGTGGCACCCACTTAGGTGAAACAAAGCTGGCCGCTTCAATACGATTAACACCGGCAGCGGCTAACTGCTCAATAAGAGTAATTTTGTTTTCAATAGAGACCGTGGTTTCATTTTGCAGTCCGTCACGGGCACCAACTTCAAAAATACTGACCTGAGTCGGGAGATTGCTCGGTAACATTTATGCCTCCGAGTCAGCAGATTCAGGCGCTGTGACATCAAGTGTTGTTGGCTCGACATTTAGCAGTTGGGCACCATCGGTGACGAGCTCGCCGCTTTGAAAGTAAAATTCACTGACCACACCATCAAATGGCGCTTCAATGGTGTATTCCATTTTCATCGCTTCCATCACTAATAAGCCTTGGCCTTCAGTGACGCTATCGCCCACCTCAACTAAGTGAGTGACCACAGTGCCATTCATTGGCGCTTTTAATTTGTCGGCGCTATCAATGGTGTCTTCAGCTATTTGGGCTAATATCGCTTTAAAGTGATAGCTGCCACTCGGTAAGAACAAGGTAAAGTCATCACCTTGATGGCTGACGGGAATGTTGCTTTTATGGCCATTAATTTCAGCCTGCAGCATGTCATCTTTAATGGTGCCTGCAAGCGATAATGCTTGGCCGTTAAGGTTAAGATGCAGTGCATCGCCTAAATCGGTGATGACGAGATTGTGCAATTGCTGCTCGTCACTGCTGTCGCTGAGTAGGGCAACATGATGCACGCTGGCGCTATTGAGTCTAAAGCCACTAACTTGTCCCCACGGTGAGTAAGGGTCGTGGCTGTTGGTGGCGGTGGATTTTGCCGCTTGCTGGCGAGCTAATACTTGATAAAGCCCCGCTAATGCCAGTGCGTTGTCTGACTCATCAGTAACATTGCCAATTAAACTGTCGGAATAGCGCTCGATAAAGTCGGTACAAAAATTGGCGTCTGAAAAGGCTTTATGCTCAGCAATATTAGCGAGGAACTCGATATTGTGTTTAAGGCCGCTGATTTGATACGAGCTTAATGCGTGGGTTAAGCGCTGCAGTGCGCGGGGGCGAGATTCGTCCCAGACAATCAGTTTTGAAATCATTGGGTCGTAAAAGTTACTAATGACATCATTTTCGCGAATGCCTGAATCAATGCGTACATGACGGTTTTGATCCGGCTCGCGCAAGAAGGTTAACTTGCCTGACGCAGGTAAAAATTCATTGCGGGGATCTTCAGCATAAATACGAGCTTCAAAGGCGTGGCCATGAATACGCACTTCAGCTTGGGTAAGGGGCAACTCACTGCCACTAGCGACCATTAGTTGCCATTTTACTAAGTCTTGCCCGGTGACCATTTCTGTAACTGGGTGCTCAACCTGTAGACGGGTGTTCATTTCCATGAAGTAGAAACTGCCATCAGTATCTAATAGAAACTCAACCGTGCCTGCGCCCACATAATCAATGGCTTTAGCTGCGGCTACTGCCGCTTCACCCATTTGCTTACGCAGTGCATCTGACAGCCCTGGGGCTGGCGCTTCTTCGACCACTTTTTGATGGCGACGCTGGATGGAGCAATCACGATCTGATAAATAGATGGTATTACCGAAAGTATCGGCAAACACTTGTAGCTCCACATGACGTGGCTGGCGTAAGTAGCGTTCCATTAATAATTTGTCATTACCAAACGATGATGCCGCTTCTCGACGAGCTGAGTTAATCGCTGCTAGCACTTCAGCTTGGCTTTCAACAATCTTCATGCCTTTGCCACCACCGCCATAGGCCGCTTTAATCAGCATGGGGTAACCAACATTTTCAGCTTCAGCCAGTAGGGTTTCATCTGATTGGTCATCACCATGATAACCGGGCACTAATGGCACATTGGCTGCGCCCATAATCATTTTGGCGGCGCTTTTACTGCCCATAGCATCAATGGCATCACTGCCTGGGCCGATAAATACAATGCCGTTTTGCTCACAGTTGCGAGCAAAGTCAGCGTTTTCAGACAAGAAACCATAACCGGGGTGAATCGCTTCAGCGGCTGACTTTTTCGCAATTTCAATGATCAAATCAGCTTTTAGGTATGAATCAGCCGGAGCGCTGCCACCAATGTGGAAAGATTCATCGGCCATGGTGACATGGCGGGCATCTTTATCGGCATCAGAATAAAGCGCTACAGTACGAACGCCCATGGCGCGGGCGGTGTTGATGATGCGACAGGCAATTTCACCACGATTGGCAATTAAAATCTTAGTAAACATTATTGGGCTCCTTGTGCATCAGTCTTAGCGCTGCTTTTAGTCGATTGAGCACGCCATGATGGTGAACGTTTTTCAAAGAATGCATTGAGGCCTTCTTGGCCTTCGTCTGATACACGTATGCGGGCAATCTGCTCGCTAGTATGGGCAAGGGTGGCGTCATTTATCACGCCATCTTCAAGGTGGGACACTAAGGTTTTAACCCATGCCATGCCTTGGGGACTGTTAGCGTTAAAGGCCTCGATAAACGGCTGGGCTGCTGCGTCTAAATCATCATTAACTTCATGAATTATTTGATGAGTTAAGGCTACAGTGGCACTGAAGCGCTCGGCGGTGAGCATATAACGTCGTGCTTGGCGGTTGCCCATGGCTCGCACCACATAAGGGCTGATAACCGCAGGGATTAAACCGAGTTTGACTTCACTGAGGCAAAAGCTTGCGCGCTCATTGGCAATGGCAATATCGCAGCAGCAAATTAATCCCAGTGCGCCGCCAAAGGCTGCGCCATTGACTAAGGCGATAGTCGGCTTAGGAAACTTATCTAGCACGTGCATTAATTTAGCCAGTTCATGGGCGTCATTGAGGTTTTGCTCAAAGTCCATTTTGGCTTGCTTGCGCATCCAGTTAAGGTCAGCGCCAGCACTGAAGTTTTTACCGTTGGCGCGCAATATTAATTGCTGGCATTGGTCGTTTTCGTCAAAGGCTTCGATGGCGGTGATCATTTCATTAATCATCACTTCATCAAAGGCATTATGTTTTTCAACGCGGTCTAAAATTAATTCACCAACGCCTTGGTTAAGCTGGCATTGAATGTATTGATATGGGTTGGCTATTGCCATGTTTGCATGCTCCTATTGATATTGAATGAATAACCGCAATTACATGCGGAACACACCAAACTTGGTATCTTCAATAGGCGCATTTAACGCCGCCGATAACGCTAAACCCACTACATCACGCGTTTGAGCAGGGTCGATAATGCCGTCATCCCACAGGCGTGCACTGGCATGGTAGGGATGACCTTCTTTGTCATATTGCTCAACAATCGGTTTTCTAAAGGCTTGCTCGTCTTCATCAGACCAGTCTTGGCCTTTACGGGCTAAACCGTCACGGCGAACTGTGGCCAATACACCAGCAGCTTGTTCGCCGCCCATGACTGAAATGCGAGCATTGGGCCACATCCACATCATGGTGGGCTCAAATGCACGGCCACACATGCCGTAGTTACCCGCGCCATAACTGCCACCAATGATGACGGTAAATTTAGGCACATTGGCACAAGATACTGCGGTAACCATTTTAGCGCCGTGCTTAGCAATACCCTCATGTTCGTACTTTTTACCTACCATAAAACCAGTGATGTTTTGCAGGAACAGTAATGGGATTTTGCGTTGGCAACACAATTCAATAAAGTGCGCGCCTTTTTGGGCAGATTCAGAAAATAAAATGCCGTTGTTAGCCACAATGCCGACAGGGTAGCCATGAATGCGGGCAAAGCCGCAAACCAGCGTGTTACCGTAATTGGCTTTAAATTCATCAAAATCTGAGTCATCAACAACCCGGGCAATAACCTCTTTAACATCAAAGGGCTTTTTAAGGTCGGTACCGACAATGCCGTACAATTCACTGATATCGAATTTAGGTGGCTTAACAGGGCTTAACTGGGCTGTAATTTGCTTTTGATGGTTTAAGCGTGAAATGGCTTTACGGGCAAGCTCAAGTGCGTGGTCATCATTTTGGGCTAAATGGTCGGCAACACCAGAAATCTTAGTATGTACTTCAGCGCCGCCTAATTCTTCGGCGGTTACTTCTTCGCCGGTAGCGGCTTTAACTAATGGCGGGCCGGCTAAAAAAATAGTGCCTTGCTCTTTTACGATAATCGACTCATCTGCCATGGCGGGAACATAGGCGCCACCTGCTGTACACAAACCCATGACCACAGCCACTTGCGGAATGCCTTTAGCTGACATTTGCGCTTGGTTGTAAAAAATACGCCCGAAATGATCGCGATCGGGAAACACTTCATCTTGTCTTGGTAAGTTTGCGCCGCCTGAATCCTCTAGGTAGATACAAGGTAAATGACAGCGACTGGCAATGTCTTGGGCGCGTAAATGCTTTTTCACCGTAATAGGGTAGTAAGTACCGCCTTTAACGGTGGCGTCATTGGCGATAATCATACATTCAACACCGCTTACACGGCCAATACCGGCAATCACACCGGCTGCGGGCACAGCTTCATCATAAACTTCATAGGCGGCGAATTGGGATATTTCTAAAAAGGGTGAGCCGGGATCGAGCAGTTTTTCGACTCGATGACGGGGCAGTAATTTACCTCGTGACAGGTGGCGTTCAAGGGCGACGGGACCGCCACCTTGTTCAATTTGGGTGAGTTTGATTTTTAGATCATCAACTAATGCCACCATGTCATCATGCTTGGCTTTAAACTCGTCACTACGGGCGTTAATACGGCTGCTCAATTGCGTCACAATTCATATCCTTAATGAGTCAAGTGAGGCGTTAGCATGGCTGAGTCTAAAGGGGGATGGGGTCTCAACCACGCTACGCACTAAACACTTTGCTATTGACGTTAACTTTTGAATAATTTGGTGTTGATTGTATTTTTTAGTGTGCTGCTAACTAGCTAAATTCTAGAAGTTATTTGGATTAGCTATCCAAATTTAACAGCTATTTGGATTAGCTATCCAAATTTAACAGCTATTTGGATTCATTAAACAGCTCACGTCCAATCAACATGCGGCGAATTTCTGAGGTTCCCGCACCAATTTCATATAACTTGGCATCACGTAATAAACGCCCTGTGGCATATTCATTGACGTAACCATTGCCACCTAGTAACTGAATCGCATCCAGTGACATTTTTGTGGCAAGCTCGGCGCTATATAAAATTGCGCCAGCAGCATCTTTACGGGTGGTTTCGCCGCGGTCACAAGATTTGGCCACGTTATAGATGTAGGATTTAGCAGCGTTCATGCCGGTGTACATATCGGCAAGCTTGCCTTGGACTAATTGGAATTGACCAATGGATTTACCAAATTGTTCCCGCTCGTGAATATAAGGCATGACAATATCCATACAGGCATTCATGATGCCTAACGGCCCACCTGATAACACCACGCGTTCGTAATCAAGGCCGCTCATCAGTACTTTTACGCCATTGTTAAGGCCGCCTAAGATATTTTCTTCAGGGACTTCACAATTCTCAAATACCAATTCACAGGTATTGGAGCCGCGCATGCCTAATTTATCGAGTTTTTGTGCGGTGCTGAAGCCTTTAAAGGTTTTTTCAACAATAAATGCAGTGATGCCATGTGGGCCTTTGTCTGCATCAGTTTTGGCATAAATCACTAAGGTGTCAGCATCAGGACCATTGGTGATCCACATTTTGTTACCATTAAGAATGTAACGGTCGCCTTGTTTACGGGCGCTTAACTTCATTGACACCACGTCTGAGCCCGCATTAGGTTCACTCATGGCCAGTGCGCCGATATGTTCACCGCTAACTAATTTGGGTAAGTACTTGGCTTTTTGCTCAGCGCTGCCATTACGGTTAATTTGATTAACGCAAAGGTTTGAGTGGGCGCCGTAACTTAAGCCAATAGAAGCAGAGGCGCGGGAGATTTCTTCCATGGCGACGACATGGGCAAGGTAGCCCATATTCGCGCCGCCATACTCTTCAGGCACGGTGACGCCAAGGAGTCCCATCTCTCCTAGAACTGGCCACATGTGGTTAGGAAAAGCATTATCTTGATCAACTTGCGCCGCGATGGGCGCAATCTCGTTGCTGGCAAAATCATGTACGGCATCGCGAAGCATGTCCACGTCTTCGCCCAGGCCGAAATTAAGGCTTGTATAGAGTGATGTCATTGTCTTGTGTCCTGTTGAATATTAGCTATTTGCGCCGTGAAACTATCTTGTTCCTTAGGCTTATAATTTTTATATTGTTGCTGTTATTATTCAGTTAAACGGATCTTTTGCTGTCGATGATGAGTCGCTATTTAACACTTTCCTCTAGGGCTGACTTACATTGCTGCTCAGCAGAGTTCAGTTCCATAAGTACCACCTTGATATCGTCCATTTGCTGCTGCAAAGAAGCTTTTTTCTCTTCTACTAAATCGAGCATTGTTTGTAGTTGAGAAGTACTGCTTTTATCTGCATCGTAAAGCTCAAACAAACGACGGGTTTCCGCTAACGAAAAACCTAAACGTTTACCTCGTAATATCAGTTTTAAGCGCACACGATCTTTTAAACTATAGATACGTGTTTGACCGCGGCGCTTAGGTTTTATTAAGCCTTGGTCTTCATAAAACCGAATACTACGTGTGGTGATATCAAATTCCTTTGATAAATCACTAATTGAATAAGTGGATTGTGGGTTTAAATTTGCGCTCATCGTTTCACCAAAAGTACGTCTTTTGATGCAAGATATATGAAGTTTACGTAAAGGTAAAGTTTGTCGCCAGTTGCCAAGGCTGTTTTTGTTAAAAAACAATGTAAATACAGCTTGCCAAGGCCTAGGGATTACCGCGCGCAAGAATGGCGCAGTGACAGAATAGTGAATTCAATATTGTAGCAAAGACGCCATTAATTAGGTTAATAATTAATGGTGATTTTTAGTGCTAACTTATAATTATCATTAAGTTAGCATCATAACACTGAAGTTTTTATTTATGTGTTATTGCTGAGATTTCTATATCCCTTGGTCTAATGGGGAAACTTTTTTAACCACGCCATAATGAAGTTAATTCAATATTACTCACGGTAAGTTATTTAAAGGTATGACTTAGCGTGAAAGGTCAATCGTTCAGTGGGGAGTAGCTTATGGCTGGTTTAGGGATTGAAATGCATCAAGATTCTTTACAGGATAAACAAGGGTTTTGGGGAAAGGCTGCCAAGGCCATTACCTGGGATAAGCTGTTTGATAGTGTGTTAGATGAGGCTAATGCGCCATTTTATCAATGGTTTGCTGGTGGCGAAATGAATACCTGCTATAACGCTGTTGACCGTCATGTGTTAGCTGGCCACGGTGATCGCATTGCCATTGAATACATAAGTCCTGTAACCCAAAATCAGTACAGTATTAGTTATCAAGAATTACTATCCCAAGTGAGCCGGTTAGCCGGTTACATGCAATCCATTGGCATTGAAAAGGGCGATAGAGTGGTCATTTATATGCCGATGGTGCCAGAAACCGCCTATGCCATGCTGGCCTGTGCCCGCATAGGCGCCATTCACTCTGTGGTGTTTGGCGGCTTTGCAGCCAATGAATTAGCCACCCGGATTAATGATGCTAAACCGAAACTTATTTTATCGGCATCTTGTGGTATTGAGCCGTCAGGCGTGGTGAAGTACAAACCGCTATTAGATGATGCCTTAGCTCAAGCGTCTCACCAAGTTGACCATTGCGTTATTCTCAATCGACCTCAATATACTGCAGACTTACAAAGCCCAAGGGACGTTGACTGGCAAAGTGCTGTGAGCCATGCATCGTCAGTGGATTGCGTCGCCGTTGAAGCGACCCATCCGCTGTATGTGCTTTATACCTCAGGTACAACAGGCCAACCCAAAGGCGTGGTGAGAGATAATGGTGGCCATGGGGTGGCGCTAATCTGGTCTATGAAGCACATATATAATATCGGCGCTGGCGATGTGTTTTGGGCTGCATCAGATGTGGGCTGGGTTGTGGGTCATTCTTATATTGTTTACGGGCCATTATTAGTTGGCGCAACAACATTGATGTATGAAGGTAAGCCCATTGGTACCCCCGATGCGGGGGCTTTTTGGCGGATCATCGAACAATATAATGTAAAAAGCTTTTTTACCGCGCCGACGGCCATTCGAGCCATTAAACGCGAAGATCCTGACGGAGCATTAGTTAAAGGTGTTGATTTATCGTGTTTAGGGCAAGTATTTCTTGCGGGTGAACGCTGCGATCCCGACACGCTCAATTGGGCCCAAGATAAATTGGCCAAACCTGTTATCGATCACTGGTGGCAAACTGAAACCGGTTGGCCAGTTGCGGCGAATTTGATGGGGATAGATCCTATCGAGATTAAAGCGGGATCGCCCGCAAGACCAGTACCCGGTTATCAGGTCGAAGTACTCGATGCCATGGGCGAGCAAGTTAGCGCCAATGAAAGTGGTAATGTGGTGATTAAACTGCCGTTGCCACCGGGTAACTTAACCACCTTATGGAACAACGATAAACGCTATGTGGAGAGCTATTTATCTATGTATCAAGGTTATTATTTAACGGGCGATGCGGGCTATATTGATGAAGATGGCTACCTGTATATTATGAGCCGCATAGATGACATTATTAACGTTGCTGGGCACCGATTATCTACTGGGCGCTTTGAAGAGGTATTGTGCCAACATTCAGCGGTTGCAGAAGCGGCGGTTATTGGGGTGCAAGATAAACTCAAAGGTCAGGTACCGTTAGGGCTAGTGGTACTTAAAAATGGCGTCGAGTTATCTGATGAAGTTTTATATCAAGAGTTACTAGCATTGGTGAGACATGAAATTGGCCCAGTGGCGTCTTTTCGATTAGTCAGCGCGGTGCAAAAACTGCCTAAAACCCGCTCGGGTAAAATCTTGCGCGCCACCATGCGTAAGATTGCTGACAATAACGAATATACTATGCCTGCCACTATTGAAGATCCGATGACGCTAGATATTATTCGCACGGCATTAACTAAGATGGGCTATGCTGATGCGTTGGCCAAGGAACTCACGGTTTAGTTTGTGTGTCATGTTAACAAACGAGCCTGATGGCTCGTTTTTTTATGGATAACGCCTTTTTATCGAATATAAAGATATTAAGGACTAAATTTGGTCTAAACTGAGAGTTAAGTGCTGATTTATAGTGTTATTTAATCAAACTGAGATGTTTTTTATTTTATAATCGGCAAGGGTATTCTATCTATCGTTAAACTAGATGTATTCTCGAATTCAGTTACTCGTGGCTGAAATTGAGAAAGATGACTGTTAACCAGTAAATATGACAAAGGTTTGATCAAGTTTTATGAACAACATTAAAGAACTGCCAGAAAAGATTAATACTAAAACCAGCAGACTATTTTGGTTAACCATTTTTACTGGTGGTATTTACCCGATAATTTGGTTATTTGCTAAGTATCCCAAAATGGACGAGATTACTTCAATTCGCACCGCTGATGATTCGTTTATTATTGCGATAGCAGTTTGCTTTGGTTTTGGTGGTGTGTTGTCACACAGTGACTTTGGCTTGATGAGTGGTATCGGCAGTTTATTACTTTTTGGCGCTTTCTTTTTATATGTATTTTGGTCATTTAGAGCGCGAGCGGCATTGCAAGATTATGCCCACGTGAATTTCGGCATTGATTTGAAAATGAATAAAATTCTCACAGTCGTGTTTAACATTTTTTATATCAATTACTGCATTAATCAACTGCCTGAAGAACAACAAAAAGGTCATCCAGCCTATGGCAAAGGCAGTATTAACATTACAGAGATTAAGTGAAGTAACAAGCTGATAAGGCCTTAAGGATAGATACAAAAAAGCAGACTATTTTTAATCAAATAGTCTGCTTTTTATGAATAAGTTTACTGAAAAACCTTGTGGTTATTATTTTTGATGCAACGGCATCAAATTATTTATTGAACTCAGTAATAGCCTTTGCATTGTTTGCTCACCTAAATGTTGTGAGCATTGCTCGGCGTTTATGTCGCTGGTGTTTATTTTTCAAATAGACAGGCTTCATCGCTGCCATTGGCGCCCTGAGTAACCAGTTGTGCAATTTTATGTTTAACGCAATCAGTTAACTTGCGCTCTGATTTTCGGGTTTGCATATACAGGTTCATATTAGGCTTATTACGCATCAGTTCGGCGCGCTCTGTTTTCGGTATCATTTGCGCCCTAATTGCTTCATTTTGAGTTAAGTGATCAACCGCGCCTTGTGATACCACTAACGTGATGGCATCAGTGCCAACGAGGAAGTCACTAATTTCATTGAGATTATTGGTTTTGGCTGCAACGTCGAGCTCGCGTTTACGGCTATCGGCAAACTGTTTCAGTGGTGTGGCTTCAATGTCACTATTAAAGTGTAACACTTCGGTCAAAATAACCGGGTAGTTCAGCACTCTATCAAGAATAGGTTTGTATATCTCATTCCAAATTGGGTGATCATCTCTTGCGACAATGAAGGTATCTCGCACTTCACATATTTTCTGATTTTGAATCCCTACATGGCTAGATGCTTGGCAACTTATCACCACATCACATTGGCTATTTAGCAGCATTTCTTCATCATTGGGACCATTGTCTTGCAGTACCGCTGATTTCACACAGGCGCTCATGCAACTACATTGATAGAGATTTCTTAGTAGGCCATTGGTGAAGCCCGATGGAGCATGGATAACAACTTTGTTATCAAGTTTGTCATTACTTTTATCAATTTCTTGGGCTAAGTCGAGGTGGTTTATCTCGATTTTTTTAATGATGGGGTAGAGCCGTTGTGCTTTATCGCTAATTTCAAGACCGGCTACTTTTTTGACAAATAAGGGGTCATCAAATGCATCTCGCAAGCGTGATAAACAGCGGCTTATCTTTGATTGAGGAACATTAAAAGCTTCAGCAGTGAGCTTGCCACTTTTAAATTCATATAGCCTTAAAAATACTAATAATGTCATGTAATCAAGATGCTGAAGCTTGTCTTGAGTGGTCGCGTTAATCATTGATTAGTTTCCGTAGCAGATGTGAATTTTTTGAATATACCAATTTCGGGGTATAGGTTGCAGGTTAATTGTAGTATTTATTAACCTAATCACATTTTTTAATGGAATTTATTCAAGAAGTGTTAATTGGCAGAGGGGTAAAATCTAATTTTAAATCATTAGCTTAATTGGTTAAAACTGGTGGATTTAGAGAAAGTACACTTTACCTATACAATTTAGGATTGCTGGTTAAGTGAACAGGTTTAATGATTGATATGTGTTTTTAATGCCAGTAAAAGGAAATGCAAAATAACTTTTACTCGGATAAACAAAGCATAACTTCCTTATCTAAAGTTAAAAATCTAGATTAAGGTGTTGTCTTATATGAATAATTTTTTTCAGAGTCTTGTTGGTGATCTAATATGCCGCTTTTGGCAAAAGTGTATGCACGTATTATGACTGTAATTTAGTTACACAAATCAGTATAATCACCGTCCAAATGGATTCGCTATACGCGATTAATCTCTGCGACCTTTGGAAAATAATAAATGAATACCCTACCATTCAGTTCAGACATCGGCGTTATTGGCCTTGGTGTTATGGGCAAGAATCTCGCGTTAAACATCGTTGATAATGGCTACCAGGTTGCTGCTTTTGATTTAGATACTGTCAAAGTTAATGCTGCCATTAATCAAGAACAAGCGGAAAGAAAAGCCAATTCAGCCCCCCGAATGCTGGCTTGTAATAATCTTACCGAAATGCTGTCATCTCTAACTAAGCCACGTGTTATTGTGCTGTCAGTTCCTGCTGGTGGACCTGTTGATGGAGTGTGTAAATCATTAATTGAAGCGGGCATTGAGTCAGATGACATTGTCGTTGATACCGGTAATAGTTTATGGACTGATACTGTAGAACGTGAAGCACGTTATAAAGGTCAGTTTGTTTTCTTTAGCTCTGCAGTCTCTGGCGGTGAAGTTGGCGCTCGATTTGGCCCTTCTTTAATGCCTAGTGGCGATAAAGCTGCATGGCAGTATGTAGCACCTGTCTGGAATGCCATAGCAGCTAAAGTCGATCCTGCTACAGGTTTACCCATTGAACGTTTTGAGCCTGGTAACCCAGTTGTTGAAGGCGAGCCTTGTACAACATACATAGGTCCTGCCGGTTCTGGTCACTATGTGAAAATGGTACATAACGGCATTGAATATGCGGACATGCAGTTAATTTGCGAAGCATTTCAATTGCTTCATGACGGATTAGGCTTAAGTGCCCATGAAATTGGTGATATTTTCAATGGCTGGAATAATGGCAGCTTGAATAGCTATCTGATGGGGATAAGTGCAGAAGTATTGCAGCAAGACGATCCACTAACAGGCAAGCCATTAGTTGAGATGATCCTTGATAAAGCGGGTCAAAAAGGCACAGGCCTTTGGACTGCGGTAAGCAGTTTACAAATTGGTTGCCCTGCGCCTACGATTGCCGAAGCTGTTTATGCCCGCGCGGTAAGTACTCAAAAAGATTTACGAGTACAGCTTAACAGCAAACTTGCTGGCCCTGCGGTTGTAACCCTTTCTGATGCAGAAAAAGCAGCATTTATTGCTAACTTAGAAGATGCACTATATTGCGCCAAAGTGTGCTGCTATGCACAAGGGTTCCAGCTAATGGCAATGGCCGCGAAAGAGCAAAACTGGACTTTAGATTTTGCTGAAATAGCCAAAATTTGGCGTGCAGGCTGTATTATTCGTGCCACTTTCTTGCAAGAAATTACCAAGGCTTACCAAGATAATGCTGAGCTGCCGAACTTATTAATGGCTGATACCTTCAGTGCTAGCTTATCGGCTAAACATATGAATTGGCGTAAAACGGTTGCCGCATCAGTGATGCAAGGCACGCCAGCGCCATGTATTAGCTCGGCAATTGCTTATTATGATAGTTACCGATGTGAAACTTTGCCTGCTAACTTACTTCAAGGTCAGCGCGATTTCTTTGGTGCTCATACGTTTGAACGCACTGACAAGCCAGCGGGTGAAAAGTATCATTTAGATTGGAGTGCTAAAGCGCGCACCTTATCTAAAGTTTAAATTGCAAAAGCAGTTTAAGACTTATTGTAAATCAATAGATTAAAAAAGGGCTTCTACTAAATAGTAGAAGCCCTTTTTATTGGTGATATTTTATTATTGCGGCAAACTAAACACTAAACCTATGCTAAATAACAAGCTAAAAATCATTGTGAGTTTTGCGGTTCTGCCTAGAATTGGATTGAGTGCTTCACCACTGGTGTTACTGAACTCGCCACTTAACTGACGGGCATAAACGATGGAAAGCCCGGCGAGTAAAACCGGTAAACCAGCAAGGTAGCCCATCAGAAAACCGCCAATGATGAGCCCAAAGGGTAAATACACTAAGGCTTGATAAAGCACTCTTGCCTGAGCTTGGCCGATACGAACCGCTAAGGTGTTTTTGCCAGCTTTGGTATCAGTTTGGATATCACGGGTATTATTGACGAGCATAATCGCGGCATTGAACATACCAATGGCGCTGCCAAGTAACCAAGCGCTGATACTGGTTTCCCCAGCCTGTAAGTAATAACTACCTACTACGGCCACTAGTCCAAAAAAAACAAATGCGGCGATTTCACCTAAACCGTGAGAAGCTAATGGATACGGGCCGCCACTGTAACAGACGGCACCTAATAATGAGGCTACAGCTAAAATAGCGATAGGCCAACCACCGTGTAAAATCAGTGCTGAGCCGACGATAAGTGCGAGAATAAGACACAAAATCATCGCATTTCGAACACTGTTGGGAGATATCATGCCACTTTGGGTAACTCGAACTGGACCAACACGCTCATCGGTATCAATACCGTTTTTGTAGTCAAAATAATCGTTGGCTAGGTTTACGGCTATTTGCAATAAAATAGCACACAGCATCGAGATACAAGCAATTGTAAAACTAAAAAGTTCTAAATGTAGTGCTAAAATATTACCAATTAATAATGGACCAATCGCAGCCGGTAAAGTACGTGGTCTAATAGCTAAAATCCAAGATTGCATATAATTAAGGCTTCAGGGTGTTGATTTAAATTAGAATGGACTAATAGCATAGCAATTTTTTGAGATTTTGTACGGGGTTATGATCTCGCAAATGATGAAAAAGTTATGCTATTTTTTCTTCTAGGTAGATTTAATTTTATATGCGACTCAATTTACGATTAAATTTTCCAGTAACCAAGGTTATTAAGTTAACCTATGATATTAGTGATAAGTAAATAAACTGCTAGGAATATTATGAGCCAAGTATTAAATGACCTTTTGTCTTTGTTGTCTCTAGAGCGAATTGAATTAGGGCTGTTTCGCGGTCAAAGCCAAGACTTGGGTTTTGGTCATGTTTTTGGTGGCCAGGTGATGGGGCAAGCGCTGAGCGCTGCTAAGCAAACCGTCAGTGAAGATCGCCATGTGCACTCTTTACATTCTTACTTTTTACGAGCCGGTGATGAAAAGTTACCGATTGTCTATGATGTTGAAAATATGCGTGATGGCGGCAGCTTCAGTGCAAGACGCGTAAAAGCGATTCAGAAGGGTAGGCCAATTTTTTATATGACCTGTTCTTTTCAAGCTCCAGAGGAAGGCTTTGAACATCAAGCTGAAATGCCTAATGTCCCCGGGCCTGAAGGCATACTTAATCAGCAAGAACTTGCTGTGAGTATGCGAGATAAGATCCCAGCAAGAATACTTGAAAAGTTTATGACTGACTCACCGATTGAGATGCGTTTAGTTAACCCTTCGCACCCCATCGCGCCTGATTCCACTGAGCCCAAACGATATATCTGGATGCGTGCCAGTGGTAAAATCCCAACGGATCATAATGTACAAGAATATTTATTGGCTTATGCCTCTGATTTTAATTTTTTAGTCACCGCAGCTCAGCCTCATGGGGTTTCATTTTTAACGCCTGGCGTTAGGATGGCGACTATTGATCATGCGATGTGGTTCCATAGACCGTTTAACTTTTCTGATTGGTTGCTTTACAGTGTTGAAAGCAGCAATGCTAGCGGTGGTCGCGGTTTTGTAAAGGGGCAGTTTTTTGATCAACAAGGCCGTTTAGTTGCATCAGCAACCCAAGAAGGCCTACTTAGAATGACAAAAGGATAATTTATGAAATTTTCATTTAAAATGGCGATATTTTCGTTATTAACATTAATGCTAAGTGCTTGTGTCACCGTTCAACCTGAGCCGCCAGTGGTTATTAATGGCTATGCGGGCTACTTAGAAAAAATAGCCTTGCCTCAAGGCTGTAAAATCAATATTGCCATTATTGACTTTAATACCCCAGGTTCAATCATTTCACAAAAGACCTTCGATATTGCCAGAGCTCCAGTGCCGTTTAAGTTTACTTTACCTGCTGAAGGTATTGATGATGCGGTGGATTATGGGGTGGTGGCAATGATTACCTACAATGAGCAGGTAATTTTTCAAACCTATGAAAAGTTTCAAGTCATCCACAACGACAAGTTCACCACTGAAGTTGTGATGAAAAAAGTCCCTCATTAGTTTTCGTTAGGTTTAACTCACTCAACCTATAAATATAATGCCCTAAGAATCATTTTAGGGCATAAGTCACATCTTAATATTTCCGCCATTGCTTATGTTGGTTTTCGGGTAATAATCAAATTCTTCATCAATTTTTATTTAAGGCTTAAGTTGTGCCTGAATTGTCTGCATCTACAAGGACTAAAACCTGTCGGCCAAAATCTGAAATACGCTTAATTTGGGCTTTGTGCTTAGCATCTGTCGTGGTTTATATAAACCTATATGCCATGCAGGGGATGTTGCCATCCATTGCTGAACACTTTGAGGTTTCAGGTGCTAGAGCTACATTGATTCTATCTTTTACCAGTTTTTCACTGGCATTTTCATTACTGTTGTATGCGGTTATTTCCGATAGAGTCGGGCGGTTAATGCCGATCATGGTGAGTATGTGGTTACTCGCAGCCTCTAATATCTTACTGATTTTTGTACAAGACTTTGACTCTTTGTTGATGGTGAGGTTACTGCAAGGGGTTTTGTTAGCTGCCGTACCAGCCATTGCGATGGCTTATTTTAAAGAGCAACTGCCAGCGAGCTTTATGCTAAAAGCTGCAGGTATTTACATTATGTCCAATAGTCTTGGTGGTATTGGCGGACGCCTGATGGGTGGGTTATTGTCACAATACTTTGATTGGCAGTCAGCAATGATGGTGAATTTTTTGGTGACCTTAACGGGTATCGCCTTGGTGACTTATCTATTACCTCGATGTGAGCAAAAAAATGCCCCACAATTAGATAAGCAAAGTACCTTTTTGAAGATAAAACATGATATTGGCGGCTTTGTTTACCACTTAACGGATCATCAAATGCGCTTAGTGTATGTCATTGGTGGCATAGCGTTTATGATGATGGTAAACCAGTTTAGTTTTATTCAATTACACCTCATGGCTGAGCCGTATGGGTTTAGTCGTTTCGGTGCGACATTAATTTTCTTATGCTATCTCAGTGGCACTTTTACTTCGTACTTATCTGCAAAGTGGGTGGTTAAATTTGGGGTGGAATTTTTATATCGCGGCGCATTAGTTGTGATGTTCTTGGGTACTTTACTGACCTTAGTTGATAATTTATTTGCTATCGTTATAGGCTTTTTATTAACAGCAAGTGGATTCTTTTTAACCCATAGCTGTTGTAACTCATTTGTGGCCATCAGGGCGTCCTCTCACAGGGCTAAAGCAACATCACTATACCTTTGTAGTTATTATCTCGGCGCAGCTCTTGGAGGGCCTTACTTGATGATGTTTTGGGTTCAAGCTGAATGGCAAGGTGTTGTTGTGGGTTCAGTTGGCTTATTGGTATTACTGTCGCTGGCTATATTCAGGTTGTCGCATTATCAAAGCCTAAGTAAAGCTGCTGTATAATGTCAGTCCTCTTGGGAAAATAATTTCGTCATTGTTTATAGAAGAAGCCTTAATGGCTTCTTTTTTTGTCTCAAATTTACAGTTAAATAAGACTTTATAAGCACAGAGTTGAATAGCGATTTAGTTAATGAATTTAATAAAGTCACTAATTGATGAATTGAATAGCAGGTTGTGAGTAGGCAGTGCTTAGTATTGGTTTGAATCGTTCTAGTTTGAAAGCTCTCTAAGGCGGATTTGAAGTTATCAATTGGAGGATTTTATAGTGTTTTCGCTTGGTTGCTGTAATTGGTGTGATCGAGTATATCCGTAATAGGATATATGATGGATAAGAGCTGTTTGAATTAGGTTACAGATATCGATGAGATATTAGCGATGAGTTCTTTTGGGAAATTTACTCATATTCGTCATTGGAGCTTTTTTAACACGCTACCAACTCGCCTAATTTTAGGCACAAAAAAACCACATTTAAGTGGTTTATGTTCTTTTAGAAAAAAGAAGGTGGTATCC
>NZ_MCTY01000198.1:0-47508 GCF_002873635.1 Shewanella sp. 10N.286.52.B9 | reverse complement strand
TAGTAAATCTATTCTAGGTTGTTTTGCCCATAAAAAAACGAATTAAGAACATGTTTTAATTAATAAGTTACCAGTATATGCTCAAAATGAGATCAAGATCTAACTATTGAGGCTCAATGATAATTAATTTGACTCCTTTAAACTTAATACAGCTATAGCAAAATCGCAAAGTAGCCTTCACAAAAATGACAATTAACCTACCTTTGCAATATACTGTAAAAAAATCAGGTTTATTGCGCTATAGAATCATTATAGCCTCTGCCACTAGTTAGTTTGAGCGAGTATAAATATTCTGAAGCTGTTTATTGCTGCGGGTATTGTTTCGGGTTATATTAAGCCAGATCATCAGCAACTTAATTTAGCTTTGATTCTTGATTTATCACTAGATTATTGCGCTATTTAATTGTTATTGATGGCTACACACTTTGGAAAAGCATGAGCACTAAGTTAACGCACCAAATAATCGTTTTTATCACCCTCTTTGCCATTTTAGGCCAAGGGTTGATAACTAATGGTTACGCTATGGTCGCTAACCCTCTCATGCGCTCATCAGCAGAGATGTTAATGCCTAACGACAAAACATCCCAAGCAAATCTGAAGCAACACAGCAGTGCCGATACCCCTAATTGTCATTCATCTATGACTGAACAAGCCCCGCAAAAAACGACTCATTGTTGTGACGATGGCTCAATGCTCCAATCGAAAAAAGCTGATCAAAGCTGTTGTGACAGCAAAAATGGCTGCGCTATCGATTGTGGTCACTGTATTACTATCTCGATGACAGGGCATTTGCTCACATTTGATATCCTTCTCGCAAAAGCAGTCAACAGCAAGGCTGATGCCACTGCAGTGCCACACTTTTTCTTCCATAAAACCCTTCCAGAATTTCGACCTCCGATTAGTTAAATTACTGACAGAATATTTTTAGCCTAGCACTGTCCTCTGTGCCATAGCTAAACACCTATACTTGCTAGTATTTACAGTTTTTATAAACGGTTCGCTTTATTTGCCAGCCGTATTTTGAGGTTATGATGAAACACGCTATTTTATTGATCACCATTGCGGGTTTTCTAGCTGGGTTATGCACTAATCCAGTCGCTGCTCAACAAGCAGCAACACATAGTCATATTTCGACTCACCAGCATCAGCATGATGCAGAAAAAACCAGCTATTCATGCCCGATGCACCCTGAAGTTATTAGTCATAAATCCGGTGATACTTGTCCTAAATGCAATATGTTCTTAGAAGAAGTTAGCCCTGAGGCTGCCATAGACCATAGCGCTGAAACGACCTACATCTGCCCGATGCACCCTGAAGTTATTAGTCATAAATCCGGTGATACTTGTCCTAAATGCAATATGTCCTTAGAAGAAGTTAGCCCTGAGGCTGCCATAGACCATAGCGCTGAAACGACCTACATCTGCCCAATGCACCCTGAAGTCACTAGCCATAAATCAGGTGATACTTGTCCTAAATGCAATATGTTTCTAGTGGCAAATGAAGAAGAGGAAGAAGAGGAAGAAGAGGAAGCTGGTCACAGTTCAAATGAACACGCTCAACATAATGTTCAGAAGACCTACATCTGCCCGATGCACCCTGAAGTTATTAGACATGAATCAGGTGATACTTGTCCTAAATGCAATATGTCCTTAGAAGAAGTTAGCCCTAAGGCTGCCATAGACCATAGCGCTGAAACGACCTACATCTGCCCGATGCACCCTGAAGTTATTAGTCATAAGTCCGGTGATACCTGCCCAAAGTGCAATATGTTCTTAGAAGAAGTTAGCCCTGAGCCAGCCATAGACCATAGCGCTGAAACGACCTACATCTGCCCGATGCACCCTGAAGTTATTAGTCATAAATCCGGTGATACTTGTCCTAAATGCAATATGTTCTTAGAAGAAGTTAGCCCTGAGGCTGCCATAGACCATAGCGCCGAAACCACCTACATCTGCCCAATGCACCCTGAAGTTAGCAGCCACGAACAAGGTGACCGCTGCCCTAAGTGCAATATGTTGTTAGTGGTTAAAGAAGAAGAGGAAGAAGTCGATCATAGCCAACATCAGCATGCACAAGATGAACAGACTGAAACCCTAGCAGTGCAACCCACACAGAGTGTTGCTGATAAAGTGTTTAATACTGTTAAACCAAGCCTATTACCCTCGGATGCAGAGCCAAGCATTAAATATGTCTGCCCAATGCACCCGCATATTGTTTCTGACACCCAAGGCACTTGCCCTATTTGTGGTATGAATTTAGAAAAAGTCACCATGGGCGCTGCGACAGAAGAAATCGTGGTTGGCGTATCTGGCGGCATGCAGCAAGCTTTAGGCATGCGCACTCAACAAGTTGAAAGAGATACCCTATGGCGCCTGGTTAAAACCATCGGCACCGTTGAGTATAACGAAGACAGCATTACCCATGTTCATGCTCGAGTGACTGGTTGGGTGGAAAAACTGCATATTAATAATGTTGGCCAAAAAATAAAAAAAGGTCAGCTCATGTATGAGCTTTATTCACCTGAACTTATTAATGCTCAAGATGACTATTTACAAGCGCTTGATTATTTGGAGCAAGACAATCAACGTGGCGGCATTCTCGAGCGTAAAGCCCGCCAACGTTTAGCGCTTTTAGGGGTGTCATCAAAAATTATTCAACAATTAGAAACCAGCGGCGAAACTGTTTTTAGAGTGCCTTTTTATGCCCCACAAGATGGGGTTGTCAGCCAAATGGACATTCGTGATGGCATGTATATCCAACCGGGTAATGCCTTAATAGAATTAGTCGACTTATCCACGGTTTGGGTCATTGCCGATGTGTTTGAAAATGAACAAAGCTGGCTAGAAAAAGGCCGTCCTGCAGAAGTCACTGCATCGGCCCAAGGCTTATTTGATCTTGAGTCTGACATTGATTATATCTATCCAGAACTCGACCCTGTCACTCGCGCCATGCGTGTCAGAGTAAAATTAGCCAATCCAAATGCAAGCCTACGACCAGGAACCTTAGTGGATGTGTCTTTATTTGGCGGCCCTAAACGCAACATTATTACTATTCCCACAGAAGCACTGATATTAACCGGCCGTGAAAATCGAGTAGTAGTTCAACGTCACGATAGCGGATTTACTTCGGTACCTGTAAAAGTCGGCATCATTGCGCAAGGAAAAGCAGAGATCATTGAAGGCATCAATGAAGGCGACCATGTGGTGGTTTCAGGGCAGTTCCTGCTTGATTCAGAAGCCAGTATTCAAGGTAGCTTGTTACGTTTAAGCGGCGCAGATAAAGCGCCTGCAGCCCATAACCACTAAGGAGCACTCTCATGCTAGAGAAAATAATCAGTGCTTCGATAAAGCAACGTGCGATGGTGTTATTACTCACCTTAGTGGTTGCAGTGATCGGTTATCAAGCCATGCGCACCACCCCATTGGATGCCCTGCCGGACTTATCTGATGTGCAAGTGATTGTTAAGACCTCATATCCAGGTCAAGCACCGCAGTTAGTCGAAGATCAAATTACTTATCCATTATCCACAGCGATGCTGGCTGTACCTGGGGCGAAAACCGTACGTGGGTTTTCGATGTTTGGCGACTCATTCGTCTATATCATTTTCGAAGATAATACCGATATCTACTGGGCTCGGTCACGAGTTTTAGAATACCTATCGCAAACCCAAGATCAGCTTCCAGAGGGCGTTAGCCCCACTTTAGGGCCTGATGCTTCTGGTGTCGGTTGGGTATTTCAATACGCCTTAGTCGATAGACAAGGTAATCACGATTTAGCCCAGCTGCGTTCATTGCAAGACTGGTTTTTAAAACTGGAATTACAAAGTGTCGAAGGCGTATCTGAAATTGCTACGATTGGCGGCATGGAGCAATCTTATCAAATCGTGGTCGACCCACATAAACTCGCCCTTTATCAAATCGATTTGATGACGGTTAAAAATGCGCTAGCAAGCTCTAATAGCTCTGTCGGTGGCTCGGTTATTGAAATGGCCGAAGCCGAGTACATGATTACTTCATCGGGTTATCGACAAAACATTGAAGATTTTGCCGAAATTCCTTTAGGGGTGTTATCTGATGCTGGCACACCAGTATTAATGAAAGATGTGGCGCAGCTGCGAACAGGCCCTGCAGCGCGTCGTGGTATTGCTGAACTTGATGGTAAAGGTGAAGTCGTTGGCGGCATTGTGGTTATGCGCTATGGCGAGAATGCCCTTGAAACCATTAATAATGTTAAACAAAAGATTAAGCAAATTGAAAGCGGTTTACCTGAAGGGGTTGAGTTAGTTATCACTTACGATCGCTCAGAACTTATCCTCAATTCTGTGGATAACCTGATGCACAAAGTGATGGAAGAGATGCTGGTCGTTGGCCTAGTTTGCTTACTATTTCTATTACATGCTCGCTCAACACTGGTTGCCATAATCACCCTGCCATTATCTATATTAAGCAGTTTCATTATCATGCATTTTATGGGGGTTAATGCCAACATCATGAGCTTAGGAGGTATTGCCATTGCCATAGGCGCCGTTGTCGATGCCGCCATTGTCATGGTAGAAAACGCCCATAAACATTTAGAGCGATATCGGGCTGAGCACGGTAAACCACCCGAAGGTGAAGCCCACTGGCAACTAATTAAAGAGGCCTCTGTTGAAGTAGGGCCTGCGCTATTCTTTAGCCTGCTAATCATCACCTTAAGCTTTATTCCTGTATTTGCACTGGAAGCTCAAGAAGGCCGTTTATTCCACCCACTGGCGTTTACTAAAACCTTTGCTATGGCGTCTTCTGCAATACTGGCCATCACCTTGATCCCAGTATTAATGGGTTATTTTGTGCGCGGTAATATCCCTGATGAACGCAAAAACCCCATCAGTCGATGTTTGATTGCCATATACCAGCCATTACTCAAACTGGTATTAAAATTTCCTAAATTCACCATCTTATTAGCGCTGGTCATTTTAGCCAGTGCTTACTATCCGATGACAAAGATGGGCTCTGAGTTTATGCCAGAACTCGCTGAAGGTGATTTACTTTATATGCCTACAACCCTGCCAAGTGTCAGTGCAGGTAAAGCCGCTGAAATTTTACAGCAAACCGATAGATTGATTAAAACGGTACCAGAGGTCAAAAGAGTATTTGGTAAAGTGGGCCGCGCGATGACCGCTACCGATCCTGCACCATTAACCATGCTTGAAACCACCATCATGCTTAAACCACATGCTCAATGGCGTGAAGGCGTGACCTTAGAATCTATTATTGCTGAATTACAGAGAACGGTGAAAGTGCCCGGCATGACTAACGCATGGGTGCAGCCGATAAAAACCCGTATCGATATGCTGTCCACCGGGGTTAGAACACCTGTCGGCATTAAAATATCGGGTTCAGATGTGGCCGAACTGGAAAAAATTGGCGCTGCAATCGAAGCGGTAATGAGCCAAGTGCCAGGCACAACATCAGCATTTGCGCAGCGAAGTAGTGGTGGACGTTATATCGATATTGAGCCGAAACTAAAAAATGCAGCTCGATATGGTATGACCCTAAGTGACATCCAAGATGTGGTGCAAATCGCCATAGGCGGTATGAATATAGGGGAATCAATTCAAGGTCAAGAACGTTACCCAATTAACATTCGTTATCCACGAGAGTTACGTGACAGCATCGAAAAACTCAGAGATTTACCGGTATTAACCAAAACCGGTAAATATCTGCCATTAAGCGTTTTAGCCGACATCACCATCAGTGATGGACCGCCCATGCTTGCCAGTGAAAATGGCCGTTTAATCTCATGGGTGTTTGTCGATATTAAAGATATTTCTATCGGCGAATATATCGAGCAAGCGCAAATAGCCTTAGGCCAGCAAATCACTTTGCCAGCACGTTATAGCTACAGCTTTGCGGGTCAATATGAATATATGCAGCGTGTTGAAGCCAAGATGGAGTTAGTCATTCCACTAATGCTGGCAGTTATTTTTATATTACTGATGCTGACCTTTAACTCGTTTGCTCAAGCTTCAGTAATTATGCTGAGTTTACCCTTTGCCTTAGTAGGCAGTGCCTGGTTTTTATATCTACTGAACTTCAACTTTTCGGTTGCGGTATCAGTGGGGATGATTGCCCTTGCGGGGGTCGCCGCTGAATTTGGCGTGGTGATGCAGGTGTATCTCAACAACAGTATTAGAGACCGCAAATACAATGACACTCTCAATAGCAAAGATGATTTACGCCAAGCATTGATTGAAGGTGCTGTAATGCGGATTCGCCCCAAAGCGATGACAGTTGCGACCATATTTTTTGGCTTACTGCCGATAATGTGGGGCACAGGAACCGGTAACGAAGTGATGCAGAAAATTGCCGCACCTATGGTTGGTGGCATGGTCACTGCGCCGCTGCTATCGCTGTTTGTTATTCCAGCCATTTATTTACTAATCTATGGTCGTAAACTCAGTAACTAGGTTTACAAAGTCACTCATAAACACTAAAAAAGGCGCTTAAGGCGCCTTTTTATCTATAAAGCCACAAGCTGAATATAAGCTTGTTAGCTTGGTTCACTGAGTACGCCTTGCTTTTCTCGTGCCAGTTGCATCATCCTTAAAAGACCCCAAACCATAATACAACCTCCGACTCCAACCATAGCAAACAGCAGTATTGGCTTCGCCAGCATCGGATAAGCCGCTGTATCAAAACCTGCAAACAAGCCATATAAACCCGCCGCCATTAATAACGTGCCAGGAAAATCAATGACTGCCACCATGGTCATTTTCTTTTGAATTACCGCGAGTTTTTCGTCCTTTGTGAGTGTCATAAGTCTTGCTTGATTAGATTTACAGTTTAACTTTCAAGCAATTATTCTACTTCAGACGCTACCTCGGTCAATGCAATAATTGAAAAAGTGCCGCCTTGGGGATCATCAATCACCGCAAAACGACCCACATCCGGAATATCCGTAGGCGGGACACAAATTCGCCCGCCTAGAGCTTCGGCATCTTGAGCCATAGCATCACAATCTTGCACACTAAAATACAGCATCCAATGGGGCGGGGTATCACCCCACTCGGACGTCATTTGCATCATACCGCCAATGGCTTGCTTATCCACCAGCCATTGCACGTAATCAGCTATGCCCATTGAAGACATATCAAGGCTGTTAGTCTCAAAGCCAAGCGCTTGGGTATAAAAATCGGTTGATGTGGCCAGATCGCGGCACATATATTCAACCCAGCACAAAGTATTGGGCTCAAATGAGCGCTTAATGCCGATATGGTTAATGGCCTGCCAGATTGAAAATCGTGCGCCATCAGGATCTTGGCACACAGCTATAATCCCTGAATCACCAACAGAGTGAGGGCCTGCAATAATTTGTCCACCCGCAAGCCTAATGGCTTTAATTGTCGCCTCAACATCATCAACGGCAAAATAAAGCTGCCAATGGGTTGGCAAACTCTCCATCTCTTTGGGCATTTGATACATAGCCGCAATGTCATCACCCGCTAACTGCAACATAGTGTAATGACCCTCAGGCATGGGCATATCATCAGCCTGCCACTGAAATAGGCTTTGGTAGAATGCTTTCGCGGCATACCAATCATGGCTGGCAAGTTCGACCCAACAAGGTTGCCCTTGTTTATAGTGTGACACCTTCATACACCTCACCCTGCTGTTGATAATGACTTATAAGAATAAAGGTTTAAGCTGAACCTAAATGACAACACTCTTTAAGTTAAGACACTTTTAAAGCTAAAGTCGAGTTGGCAATAATGGTTGGTTATTCGTATAAAAAATGACATTTAAATAATAAATACAACTTAAAATCATAGCCTTATATAGACAACAGTATCAGCAAGCCATGGCTAGTCACTATCGGTCACAAGTCGTAAATTACACACATCTTTAGTCAAAATGCTAACAGTCACATCCTTACTTGCTAGAAAACGCCCATAAAAAAGCCCTTTTCAAAGGGCTTTTTAGAGGTCATTTCGGTGTTTAAACACCACTTTATCTAGCTAAAGTATTATTTATAAACTGGCAGTAAATCAGCCATCGCCAACAAATGACATGCGCCGGTGATGACACCGAATGCAATAATCACCACAATCAATGGCGTACCACCTGGGACTCTAAAGCTCTTCTCATCAGGGAACATTTTGCGCGATTTGTATGCCATCATGGCTGGCACTATCGCCGCCCAAATGGTCGCCGCTAATGCCGCAAAGCCAATGGCAATCAAGAAACCATTAGGGAATAACAAACCTAATACTGTCGGCGGGATAAAGGTGATCGCAGCTGTTTTAATGCGGCCATTATTGCTTTCTTCAAAGCCAAATAAGTCAGCTAGATAATCAAACAAGCCTAAGGTCACCCCTAAGAATGATGACGCCACAGCAAGATTAGCAAACAAGGTCAACATGGTATTAAGCCATTTACTCGCCATCACATCTGACAGAGCGCCCACTAACACACCCATATTGCCGCCCTGAGCAATAATGTCGCTGAACTGACTACGGGGAATGTTGCCCATGGTTGCCACTAACCAACAGCTGTAAATAACTAAGGCGATAAACGTACCAATAAAGATGGCTTTTAAAATCACTTTAGGTTGTTTGCCGTAATACTTAACTAGGCTTGGCACATTGCCGTGGTAACCAAAACTGGCCAGCCCAAAAGGTAGCGCCGCTAAAATATAAGGCGAGAAACTCGCCTCACCATCTGGCATTAATAATTTTGCGCTATCAATATCAATCAGCAGATTTCCGATGGCGAGAAAAAAGGTAATTAACATCCCGCCAATCATAATGGTGGTAATGCGATCAACCGCTTTGGTACTGATGATCACCACTGCAGCAAGTACGACGGCAAACACTAACCCTGCGATCGGTTGAGGTAAGTTAATCCCCATCCCCGCAAGGGTGTGATTAACAATCGAGCCACCACCACTGATGTAAGCATAGGTCAGGATGTACAACACAAAAGCAATAGATAACCCGTTAATAATCCGCCAAAACTGGCCTAAGGTTACCTTAGTTAAGGTGTCAAAACTGTCACCGGGTTTAAAATGCAAATTGGTTTCAAGTAGCATCAGACCTGACACCAGCATACAAAACCAAATACCAATTAACATGACTAATGAATAGCCAAACCACATGCCTGCACTGACCACAGGCAAAGAAAACATACCAGCACCGACTGTGGTACCGGCGATGATCATAGCACCGCCCAATAAGGATTTATTTTGCGGTTGAGATTGTGTCGAACTCATAAAATTAGTTATTACCCATGTTCCATTGTGACACTATCAACAATGGTTTTTCGAACAGATAAACGCAGCATACCATTGGCATGATCACGTATTCGGATGACTTCAAATTGATTATCGTTAGCGGATAAATACCCTAATTCTTTTAATTTCACACTCAAATTATTGTAGAGCTTTTTATCATAAAACTCAGGCGCAGTAATTCCATGTAAAGCACCTAAACGCTGAGCCAATAAATGGCTGGCGCTTTCTAAATCAGAACGCTCAATTTCTGGTTTGTAAGCCAGTAAATTAAAGATAATCGCGTAACGCTGTAGGGTCTCACTGACCGTGGCGGACAATAACATTAACTGAGTGACATTACTTTGATTGACTTCAAAGTGATCGCTACCGGAAATTAGCTTTTGTTCAACAAACAAATCAAGCACTTGATCCACATAGGCACTTAAATCTTCAATGCCCATAAACAGCTCAGCTTTCAATAATGGGTAAAAATCATTAACAATTTGCTGGATTTTTTCTCGGCTAAATTCTTCATATTGCACCAAGCAACTGGCGATTAATGAAGGCACTGCCATTAGATGAATTATGTTATTGCGATAATAGCTCATCGCAATCACTGAGCTATCTTCAATTGCGATAATTTCGCCGATGGCATCTGTGGTTGAGGTAAATTTATTCAGCGACAAACATTGCTCAACTAGGTCATGAGCTGAGCCCTCAGCCACCGACGCATACTCAGTATAAGGAACATCCTTTAAGATTTTCAGGTAGAGGTCTAGCTGGGTTTCAAGCTCACTGCGCTGCAGGGCGTTTTGCTCTGAAGCCAGCAGCGCCATACTTGCTAATGTCACCGAACTCGCTGCGGCGGCGCCATTGATGTTAGTCATCACTTTATTGGCCAATACATTTACTGCTGGCGTTAACCATGATGGCTTTTGATCCGGATCTTGAGCAATTTCTTCACGCCAATTTGGCGATTGTTGATTTAAAAATTGCTGCACATTGATTGGCTCGCCAAAGTTAACGTAACCTTGGCCAAAGTTGCCTAATTTACGCAGCGCACCAAAGACCTGCCACACTGATTCTTTTTGCTTTTTCTTACCGCTTAACTCTTTATGATAGGTGGACACTTCCATCACATGATCATAACCAAGATAAACTGGCACTAAGGTTACTGGGCGTTCAATGCCCCGCAGTACACAGTTAACTGTCATCGCTAACATGCCGGTCTTAGGCGCTAATAAACGACCGGTACGAGAACGACCACCTTCGGTGAAGTATTCAACCGAATAGCCTTTAGCAAATAACTGATCTAAATACTCACGAAACACTGCGGTATAAAGTTTATTACCGTTAAAGCTACGACGAATAAAGAAAGCACCACCACGGCGGAACATAGGGCCTGCTGGCCAAAAGTTTAAATTAATACCGGCGGCAATATGCGGCGGCACCATGCCTTGGTAATACAAAATATACGACAGCAGTAGGTAATCCATGTGGCTACGATGGCAAGGCACATAGACAATTTCATGACCATCATGATGCAGCTTACGCACTTTTTCAGCGCTTTTAATGCTAATACCGCTGTATAACTTATTCCACAACCAAGTAAGAAAGCGCTCAGCAATACGCACTAAGCTGTCTGAGTAATCCGCTGCAATTTCATCTAAATACTGAATAGCTTTTTCGCGGGCTTTGTCTTCAGGAATTTTTTTATTAAGCGCTTCTTCTTTTATCGCTTGAGCAATGGCATCAGACTTTAATAATGAGTTGAACATTGCCTGACGATTTGGCAGTTGTGGGCCTGTCATCACTTTACGTTGGCGTCTAAAGTGCACTCGCGCCACACGGATAAGTTTATGCGCAATACTGACATCTGTGCCGTGTTCATCAGCCATATAACGTAGCGACATAGCATTTGAAAATTGAATAAAGCTATGGCGACCTAAGAACAAAATCATCAACCATTTACGTAACCAGGTCGGGTTTTCACGCTCAAATACGGCTGCGGTCATGGTGTCATCTTCTTTACCAGGGATACGTCCCCAATACAGACTCACTGGCACCAATTGAATATCAAGTTGATCATTTTTTTTATGTAAGGCTAATAAGCTGGTGAAGTTATCAACAAATTTTTCGCCACTTAAACGCTTGCCAAATAGAGGCTTACGACCTTCAATACACACAATTCTAGGGGTATTTAAGCCATCAACGTCTAGTCGCTCATAAGGGCTCGGTAAGCCATATTTGGCGGTCACTTCATTTAATGCCGCAATATCACTGAGTGATTCTGTCTTCATCACATAGACCACTGGTTTATCTGGGTCTAAGTTCAGATCGGCAAAGGGATCTTCAGGCACAACAACCGTGTGCACCATCAGTTTTTGAATCCAACGTAATGATTTTGCTATGATTGAGTCAGGTTTTAACATGAGTGTTCGCATATTCAACATCAATTAATTGGCCATAGAATACCAGATAATGGTTCAGTTTCACTAACAAGGGTCTATACAGAGAATATTTGTTCAGTAAAAATAGCCATATCCGAATAACAACCAACCTATTTTCAATCAACACTACTGTATAAATATACTGTTTAAACAAACGATGTGAGAAATAGCCAATTTCATCGGTTTAAAAAGCTGACTTACCTTCATTAACTAAATAATTAAATTACATATACTTAACCGTGCCCCCATATATAGCCAACAAGAATTAGATGATAATAGTTAAATTAATTTGGTTAATACTTGCGCGACCACCGATACTGTATATAATGACAGTCACTGTATAAAAAAACAGGAATCAATATGAGACCTTTAACGCCACGCCAAGCTGAAATATTAGAGCTAATTAAATGTAATATCGCCGAAACAGGTATGCCGCCAACTCGTGCAGAAATTGCAACTCGATTAGGCTTCAAAAGCGCCAATGCCGCTGAAGAACACTTAAAAGCACTGGCAAAAAAAGGCTGTATTGAAATTATTCCTGGTACCTCTCGCGGGATCCGCATGGTGCAGGTGGAGGAGGAAGTTGAAGCAGGCTTACCACTTATCGGCCAAGTTGCTGCAGGTGAACCTATCCTTGCTCAAGAGCATGTTGAACAGTATTTCCAAGTTGACCCAGAAATGTTTAAGCCCAATGCTAATTTCTTACTACGCGTTCGTGGCGACAGTATGAAAGACATTGGTATTTTAGAGGGCGACTTATTAGCAGTGCATAAAATGCAAACTGCCACCAATGGTCAAGTTGTAGTGGCACGTCTTGAAGACGATGTAACCGTGAAAAGATTTGAAAAGAAAGGCAATATTATTTATTTACATGCTGAAAATGCAGAATATGAGCCGATTAAAGTTGATTTAAGTTGCCAAAACCTAACGATTGAAGGGCTTGCTGTTGGCGTTATTCGTAATGGAGGTTGGTTATGAACACATTAATAGGCAATGCACCGCGTCACCCTGGATTATGGGTAGATATGGCATCTGATCCCTTACCCACTAAACAAGGGATTGAAACCAAGCGCACCCAAAACCAAGGCTTAACTGAATTGACTCAATTATGCAGTCAGTTAGCCATTTTAAGTCAGCAAGGCCGTTGGATTGTACTGATTAATCCGCCGCATATCGGTTATAAGCAAATTCTTGCTAATGCCAATGTTCGTATGGACAGAGTATTGTTAGTTCACACCAAAGATGAAGTCGAAACCCTGTGGGCGATGGAAAAAGCGCTCACTAACGGTACTTCAAGTGCAGTAATTACTTGGACACCACCATTAGATGCCCGCGACAATCGCCGCATTCAATTGGTTGCCAAAAATGCCTTAGCCCAAGGGCTTATCATTGAAGATGTAAATACTCACTTACCTGAAGGCGACCCATTAACGCAAACTTTAGCAGTACCGACTCGGGTAAACCTTACCTCGTTTCACTAGTAAAATATGACTAAAAAAGCCCTTCACTACGCTGAGGGGCTTTTTTTTGCACTTTTTTCAGCAAATTAGATGATAAAGTGATCTTGATCAATATTTAATCTCCAAGTAATGTAGTTAACAAGGTAGTAACAATTTATCGTACTGCCGAGAATAAATGTCAAAAAGATACAAACGCTATTAAAAGATTGAGCTGGTACCGTGCGGTATAGAAAGCCTTGAATGTAAAGCGTCAAATATAATTGATAAGTTCAGTATTAGGTACAAGTGTGGCACCGTAACGTAATAACATAATTGAGTTTTCAAGCTCAAAGCCACCGTGTACTTTGAAATGATCAAACTTTTTCGGGTATGAAAAGTTTGCATAGAGCAGAGTATTACTGTGTGGCTTTTCTTTGTAATTGCAATTCGCAATTAGCAGAGGAGTAGTCTTGTGAAGCGATTGTTGTACGGATTAATGGTGGCGTTGCTTGCAACCCCACTCACAGCGGCAGAGATGCCCTTAAACATGACTCAAGGTGTAACAGAGATCAGTGGCCAGGTTTACGACCTGCATATGATTATTTTGTATATCTGTTGCGCCATTGGTGTCGTGGTCTTTGGGATCATGATTTATTCCATGATCTATCACAGAAAATCTAAGGGTGCAGTTGCAGCCGACTTTCATGACAGTACCAAGGTTGAAATAGCTTGGACAGTATTGCCATTTCTAATCCTAATTGGCATGGCAATCCCAGCAACAAAAACGCTGATTGCTATGGAAGATCCCAGCGATGCTGAACTGACAGTCAAAGTGACGGGCTCTCAATGGAAATGGCATTACAGCTATTTCAATGAAGATGTCGAGTTTTTCAGTTTATTATCTACCCCAGCAGACCAAATTACTGGCACCGCAGATAAAACCGACACCTATCTTTTAGAGGTCGATAAGCCGCTGGTTTTACCAATAAATCGTAAAGTACGTTTTTTAATGACCTCGGATGACGTTATCCACTCTTGGTGGGTACCAGCATTTGCCGTTAAAAAAGATGCAAATCCTGGTTTCATCAATGAAGCTTGGACTAAAATCGATAAAATAGGTACTTATCGAGGCCAATGTGCCGAACTATGCGGTAAAGATCATGGCTTTATGCCTATTGTTGTTGAAGCCGTTTCTGAAGCAGACTTTGACCAATGGCTAATCGACCAAAAGCAATTTGCTGCTGATGCTAAAGCCGCTGCACAAGCCTCACTGAGCCAAACCCTTAGCTATGACGAGTTAATGGCCCAAGGCGAACAAATCTACATGGGTCGCTGCGCGGCTTGCCACCAACCTAATGGTGCTGGTTTACCTGGCGTCTTCCCTTCCCTAATTGGCAGTCCAATGATTAAAGGCCCAGTGTCTGGCCATATCGATATTGTCGTTAATGGTAAGCCTGGCACTGCGATGCAAGCGTTTGCCAAGCAGCTAACGGCAACTGAAATTGCTGCAGTAGTCACTTATGAGCGTAATGCTTGGGGTAATGACTCTGGCGATACCGTGCAAGCGGCTGATGTGAGTGGCAATGGGACAAATTCTAGCGCTACACCAACCACTGCTGACGCTCCTAGTGCAGGCACTTCTACCGCAGACACGTCAACGCCTGTGACTTTACCAGCAAGCTTACCTACAGCTGAACAACTTGAAGACACTGCAACACAAGCTGTGACTGAAGCGGCAACACAAGCAGCAGAAGTTAAAGCTGTGGTATTGGATGACTTGACGATGGATGAGTTAATGACCATGGGCGAGCAAGTCTATATGACTAGCTGCGCTGCATGTCACCAAGCTGCTGGTACTGGCTTACCTGGCGCGTTCCCTTCATTAGTAGGCAGCCCACTCATCGTCGGTCCAGTGACGGATCATCTTAATATTGTCATCAATGGTAAACCTGGCACGGCAATGCAAGCATTTAACTCGCTACTTACGCCACAACAGCTTGCTGCAGTGGTGACTTATGAGCGAAATGCCTGGGGTAATAACTCTGGCGATGCAGTTCAGGCTGCTGATGTTGTTGGTCACGGAAAGTAAGGGATTAAAATGAGCACAATTACACAAGATTCACCAGCCGCTCACGACGATCACCATGATGACCATCATCATGGGGCGCCAAAAGGCATTATGCGCTGGGTTTTAACCACTAACCATAAAGATATTGGTTCAATGTATCTGTGGTTTAGTTTCATTATGTTTTTAACCGGCGGCGCAATGGCCATGGTCATTCGTGCTGAGTTATTCCAACCCGGTTTACAGTTAGTTGAACCTAACTTTTTTAACCAAATGACCACAGTCCATGGCTTGATTATGGTATTTGGCGCAGTCATGCCAGCCTTTACCGGCTTAGCTAACTGGCTCATTCCAATGATGATTGGTGCGCCAGATATGGCACTACCGCGGATGAATAACTGGAGCTTTTGGATTTTACCTTTCGCGTTTGCGATTCTACTTAGCTCGCTATTTATGGAAGGTGGAGGCCCCAACTTTGGCTGGACTTTCTATGCACCACTGTCAACAACCTATAGCCCTGATAGCACAGCATTATTTGTGTTCTCAGTTCACATTATGGGCATAAGCTCGATCATGGGTGCTATTAACGTGGTGGTGACCATTGTTAATATGCGTGCTCCGGGTATGACTTGGATGAAGCTGCCATTGTTCGTCTGGACTTGGCTGATTACCGCCTTCTTGCTAATAGCAGTGATGCCGGTATTGGCAGGTGTAGTAACCATGGTACTGACTGATAAATACTTTGCCACCAGCTTCTTTGATGCTGCTGGCGGCGGCGACCCTGTGATGTTCCAGCATATTTTCTGGTTCTTTGGCCACCCCGAAGTCTACATCATGATTTTACCTTCATTCGGGATTATCTCGGCCATTATTCCCACCTTTAGCCGTAAAAAGCTTTTCGGTTATGCCTCCATGGTATACGCCACCTCAAGTATTGCGATTTTGTCCTTCCTAGTTTGGGCGCATCACATGTTCACCACCGGGATGCCAGTATTTGCAGAGCTATTCTTCATGTACTGCACCATGTTAATCGCAGTACCTACTGGGGTGAAAGTGTTTAACTGGGTTGCAACTATGTGGCGCGGCTCAATCACCTTCGAAACCCCGATGCTGTTCGCCATTGCATTCATCATCTTATTCACCATCGGTGGCTTCTCTGGCTTGATGCTAGCGATCACCCCAGCGGATTTCCAATACCATGATACTTACTTTGTGGTAGCGCATTTTCATTATGTACTGGTTACTGGCGCAGTATTCTCCATTATGGCTGCAGCATATTACTGGCTACCGAAATGGACAGGATACATGTATAGCGAAACATTAGGTCGTTGGCATTTCTGGTGCAGTGTTATTTCAGTGAATGTACTGTTTTTCCCAATGCACTTTTTAGGCTTAGCAGGCATGCCACGTCGTATTCCAGACTATGCAATTCAATTTGCTGACGTAAACCAAATTGTCTCTATTGGTGGTTTTGCCTTTGGTTTATCACAACTGATTTTCCTCGCTGTGGTACTGAAATGTATCAAGGGCGGCGAAAAAGCTGTGGATAAGCCATGGGAAGGTGCTGAAGGGTTAGAGTGGACTATTGCCAGTCCTGCGCCTTATCACTCATTTACCACCCCACCAGAGGTTAAATGATATGAGCCAGCCAACAAAATCAAACCGTAATTTACTTATTGGCCTAGTACTGGGTTCAATAGGTATGTTCGGCTTTGGTTTTGCGCTAGTGCCTTTGTATGACGTGCTTTGCGATGCCTTGGGGATTAATGGAAAAACCCAAAGTACTGCCAGCAGTTATGAGGCTGTGGTGATTGATAAAGACCGTACTGTAACCATTGAGTTTATTGCCCAAGTACAAAGCAATATGCCGTGGGAGTTTGTGCCAAAAGTGAACCGCATGCAGGTTCACCCCGGCGAACTCACACGTACTGCGTTTTTAGCGAAAAACTTATCTTCAAATAACCTCGTAGGCCAAGCAATACCCTCGGTATCGCCAGGCCAAGGCGCGGCTTATTTTAATAAGACCGAGTGCTTTTGCTTCAATCAGCAACCCCTAGCAGCAATGGCCGATGCTGAATTACCGTTAATTTTTTACGTGGATGCGGATTTACCTGAATCCATTAACACTTTGACTCTCTCTTATACCCTCTATGATATTACAGACAAGCAGACTGCAGCCATAGAGCAAGGAGCAGCAAGATGACAACAAAACATGAAAACTACTACGTGCCAGCGCAAAGTATCTGGCCAATTACCGGCGCTATCGGATTATTTCTGATTGCATTTGGCGCAGGTACCTACATCCAACAACTTTCAACTGAAGAATCTTCTGGCGGCTACACCCTAATCGCGGGTATTGCTGTAATTATATTTATGCTGTTTGGCTGGTTTAAAAATATCATTGATGAGTCAATGTCAGGTTTATATTCAGCGCAAATGGATCGCTCTTTTAGACAAGGCATGAGCTGGTTTATTTTCTCAGAAATCATGTTTTTCGGGGCATTTTTTGGGGCATTGTTTTACGCTCGAATGGTAGCAATACCTTGGCTCGGCGGTGCATCAAATAATGCCATGACCCATGAGGTATTGTGGCCAACATTTGAAGCCATTTGGCCGCTAGTGAAAACCCCAGATGGTACCACCACTGAAGCCATGGGTTGGGGCGGATTGCCGCTGTATAACACCCTCATTCTACTGACCTCTTCAGTCACCTTGCACTTTGCCCATGTGTCGTTAGAAAAATCAAAACGTGGCGCACTGAAGGTTTGGTTAGGACTGACTATTTTGCTGGGTATCGGCTTCTTGTTTTTACAAGTTGAAGAGTATGTCCATGCCTACCAAGAAATGGGGCTCACACTCACCTCAGGGATTTATGGTAACACCTTCTTTTTGCTAACTGGCTTTCACGGTATGCACGTCACCTTAGGCACAGTATTTCTAATAATCCTGTTCTTTAGAGTATTGAAAGGTCACTTCACCCCAGATAATCATTTCGCCTTTCAATCCGGAAGTTGGTATTGGCATTTTGTTGATGTGGTGTGGTTATGCTTATTTATTTTCGTGTACGTCTTATAAGGCTGCAAAGCTAATAAGGTCTAGGATTTGGGCTTATCCAGCCAAATCCTAAGGCCAGTAACAATAACAACATCACTAACGCAGAAAAGATCACTCGACGACCTAAATATTGGCTCATAGATTGTTTATTTTCCGCTTTAACCATAATAAATAGGGCTCTGGCTAAATTAAATAATATGAATACAAGCAGCAGTACTAAAACAAGCTTGAAAATAACTAAGGTATCTAAGGTTCCCACGGGCTCTCCTTTGCGCGTTTGGCGACTTTCTACTGGGTTATTGCTAGTTGTTACTGTGAGTGTGTTTTCTATTTTGGTCAAGCTCGGTTTATGGCAACTTGATAGAGGAATTCAAAAACAAGCTTGGCAAGCCACCTTAAGTGAAAGGCAAGCGTCCAGTGAATTGGATTACCACACTTTTTTAACGCTAGATAGCAGCGGTCCACTAACGGGTTATCGCATTAACGTCACCGCTAAGCCCGTTAATGAACAAATATTACTGCTTGATAATCAAGTTTATAACGGCCAAGTGGGTTATCTGGCTTATCAAGTATTTGCAATATCAGCCACAGAGCCATGGCTACTGGTTGAACTAGGCTTTACTGCAGCGAATAAAGACCGCCGCATATTACCCGATTTAGCGCCATTGCCTGCGGCGCAATATCAGCTCACAGGTCGAGTGTATCAGCGCCAAACCAATCCCTTAAGTGACCAACTTTATGTGGAACAATTTACAGTAGAAAACCGTGACGTGATCCGTTTTCAAAATTTAAATCTCGTGGCCTTAGCAGAGAAAATAGGTCATCAACTGGCACCGGCAGTACTGCAGCCAGATATAACACCGAACATGACACTAGCAAAACCATGGACACCTATTCCACTGTCAGCCCAAAAACACCAAGGCTATGCATTGCAATGGTTCACCATGGCAGCAGTATTTTTATCGCTAATGCTATGGCTTGGTTGGAAAACATTTAAGCCTAAAATGAAGACCTAAAGTTAAAACCTAAATACAAGAGTAACTAAATTAAAAATAGTGACTTAAGTAAAAACTCATCCTATAACAAAAACAGTCGTAACAAGAGGAGCAAGTATGAACTCCCCAGCAAAACCTAAAGGTAACAAGACATTATATCTACTGCTGCTGGTATTTATTTTACCGGTGGCTATGGCTAAATTAGTCTTGAGCCTAGATTTATATAACGGCGCCGCCACTAACAAAGGTGAGCTAATCGGCGCACAACTTAATTATCAAACCTTAGCCATGACCAACCCGCAGCCGCATATGTGGCAGCTGGTGTATTTATTACCAAACCAATGCCTAGAACAATGTCAGCAACGTTTGTATGTCATGCATCAAAGCCATATCGCCTTAGGTAAACATCAAGATCGCGTCAGCCCAATTATTTTACTCACCCCAGATAGCGACACCGCAATTTTAACTAAACTGCAAGTGCCGTTTGCTACAGCCAGTGCCAGCCCTGCAATGGCCGCATTACTGACAGAGCAGCAAATGATTATTGTCGATCCCCTTGGTAGCCTAGTCATGAAATACCCAGGTATTATGGGCGAGCAAGAAAATATTGCCCAAGGTAAGTCGATGATTGGCGATTTACGTAAGATGCTTAAACTATCGAGGGTCGGGTAATGGTGATAAAAAACCTGCTCAAATTTACCTTAGTATTTACCTTTACGGTGATATTAATGGGTGCCTACACTCGGCTGTCAGATGCAGGCCTTGGCTGCCCTGATTGGCCAGGTTGCTATGGTCATCTTGTGGTGCCTAGCGCGCCTGATGCAATAGCAAAAGTTGAGACTGCATTCCCAAATCAAACGCTAGAGCCTGACAAGGCGTGGCTGGAAATGATCCACCGCTATATCGCTGGCACTCTTGGATTACTGATTTTAACCATCCTTATCATCTGCTTAAAAAGAGCCGATGCGCCCAAAAAGCTACCCATACTGATTTCCGCCCTACTGCTCTTTCAAGCCGCCTTAGGTATGTGGACCGTCACCATGAAATTAATGCCCATCGTAGTCATGGGGCATTTAATTGGTGGCTTTAGTTTATTCGCTTTACTGCTACTGCTGTATTTACGTACCCGGCCACTGCGGATCCCCGGCGGCGATACTTATGCCAGAAAACTCGCCCCCTTTGCCATGGTCTGCTTAATTGTACTGGCGGTTCAAATTATTTTGGGCGGCTGGACGTCATCGAATTACGCAGCATTAGCCTGTACCGCCCTGCCAATATGTGAAGGTAACTGGGTCGATAATCTGCAATTTGCTGATGCTTTTTCACCGTTTCAAGGGACACATCCAAGCTTTGAATATGGCGTATTGGAATACCCTGCCCGCATGACAATCCATGTTACTCATCGTATTTGGGGCGTGATTACCGCTGCCTGTTTAGTGTGGTTAGGATTTAAATTACTTAAAGCACGCTCTCGCACAATACGTAAAAGTGCTTGGCTGTTATTTGCCCTAGTGATCATTCAAGTGGGCCTTGGCATCAGCAATATTGTCATGCATTTGCCTTTAGGGATTGCTGTATCGCACAACGGCGGCGCAGCGCTATTGTTACTTACCGTTATTTTCATCAACTACGCGCTGTGGCGTAAAGCTTAAGCAAGGATTCTATTATGGCTAAATCTCTGTCTATACCAGCAAGCACCAGCAGCGCGCAATTACCTTGGCGCGCCTATTTTGAAATGACCAAACCCAAAGTGGTCGCCCTGATGTTACTGACAGTACTGGTGGGAATGTGCTTAGCATTGCCCGGCGCAGTGCCATTGCAGCCGCTTATCTTTGGCATGATAGGCATAGCCATGATGGCGGGTGCAGCGGCGGCTTATAACCACTTAATTGATCGCCGCATTGATGGTTTAATGGCGCGTACCTATAACCGCCCATTACCAAAAGGCAAGGTCTCGGTAATCAAAGCCATGACCTTTGCCACTTCTATCGGCTTAGGCGGTTTTGTTATTTTGTATACCTTAGTTAACCCACTTACCGCATGGTTAACCTTTGCCAGTTTAATCGGTTATGCTGTGGTGTATACAGCTTATCTTAAGCGCGCTACCCCGCAAAATATCGTCATTGGCGGCTTAGCTGGGGCAATGCCACCTTTATTGGGTTGGACTGCTGTCACCAACGAATTACATGGAAACGCACTATTACTTGTTATCATCATCTTCACTTGGACGCCGCCGCATTTTTGGGCACTGGCGATTCACCGTAGAAAAGAATACGCCAAAGTCGATGTCCCAATGCTGCCAGTCACCCATGGGGTTGAGTTTACTAAAACTTGTATCTTGTTATATACCTTGTTACTGGCTATTGCCTGTTTATTGCCAGTACTGGTTGGCATGTGTGGCCCCGTTTATCTTGTGGGTTCAACCATTCTAAGTTGTGGCTTTATTTATAAAGCCTGGCAACTTAAGTATCACGACAAACCAGGGCTGGCGATGGATGTGTTTAAGTTCTCGATTTATCACTTAATGATTTTATTTTTAGTGCTATTAGTTGATCACTACTTATGGGTATAACTCGCTTTATCAGTGCTTATCGCCATGGTGAAGTTGAAGATAAAAACAGTGAACGTAAAGATAAAAACAATGGAGTGAATGAGTGAAAAAAATTATCGCGTTAGCTTTCATTATGCTGGGCTTGGGCGTCGCTGTTGCTACGCTTTTCCCTAGTCAAAAAAGTTCATCCGCAACAATCGCCACTGCCACTAAATCAAGGCCGGATCTGGCACTTGAAACAAGTTATTTGTTTGATAACCCAAGACCACTGGCACCTTTTAGTATGCAAGACCAATTGGGGAATACCTTTACCAATGAGCAGCTTTTAGGTAAGTGGAGTTTAGTGTTTGTCGGCTTTACTTCATGCCCAGATGTTTGCCCAACAACCCTTAATAAACTCAATGCCGCCTACCCAGAGTTGCAAGCAGTAAGCGACAATATTCAAGTGGTATTTGTGTCAGTGGACCCCGCAAGGGACAGCCAAACTAAACGTTTAGATTACATCAATTTTTTTAACCGCGATTTCAAAGCCGTTACTGCCGATCACGCTCAGCTATTTCCTTTTACTCGTGATTTAGGTTTTGCCTACGCCATGGTTGGCGACGGCGAAGATTACCAAGTGGATCACAGCGCCAGCTATGTTTTAGTATCACCACAAGGGGAAAAGTTTGCAGTGTTTAAACCTAAAGCCCAACCCGGGAAAATACCACAGATTTTGAATAAAGAGCTGGTTGCGGATCTAAAGCAGATTATTGAAAGTGCTTAAGGTTTTTATATAGGTATTGAAATATAACAAAGCCTCAATATGAAAATATTGAGGCTTTTTGTTTTGACGAGGACTGATGTAGTAACTCATTTGTGGACAGAAATGCGTTAGAGTATTTGGTCTAGGTGACCGAATATAGATTAGAAAAAGTAATTTAGTTTTCCGAAGCACCTAATGGAGCAGATCGATTGTTCTAGTTAAATTCTAAGAATGTGGCCAATATGAGTTGGCCACTACAATGCGTACCTTAAGAATATTTCTCAAATTGAGCATAGTCAGCACCGCAGTCCTATAAACTTTATGTTAGAAGTTACAGCCGAGTTGATTGACTATGCTTATCAACCCCAAAAACCTGGTTTAAATCTAACGAAAGGCGAGTTCTCGCTTGAGCAGAACTGAGGTTAATTAGAAAATAACTCTTGGCTGACCTGCAAAGTCATGTCCACAGTCGTGTCTTTGCCTTTATTCACAATCACATCTGGTTGTATGCTTTGCTTACTAGTATCACCTGACACTCGGGTTATGTAGCGGCTAGGTGCTAAGACAAGTAATTTAGTATTAGGTAAGTAAAAAGGGTTCAGGTTGCCAGTCTGATTGGCGTGCCCACCTGTGGGCTGCCCCACTAATTTCGCTACTTTGTGATCTTGTAGCGTGGTGGCAAAAACGATTCCTGCTGAGTAGGTCATCTCGTCAATCAGCACGACCACTTCACCTTTGAACCTTTTAGATGGTTCGACAGGCTCGATGATTTGGCTGCCGATAACATCTAGCTCAATGATTTCACCTGGCTTACCTTTGTAGCCAAACAGTCCATTATTATCGTTAGATAGTTTTTCAATAACGGAAGAGGCTTGGTTGAGTTTTTTATCAGTGAGGTAACTAATCACCTCCGCCCCCGCATCGGACTGTCCACCAGTGTTACCTCTGACATCAATAATTAGCTTTGCTACTTTCATTTCTTTTATCTTAGCGAAAGCGTCTTCAACAAAGTCTTCGAAGCCTGACTCTTCGTCCACATCGAAGGTGCCAAGTTTTAAGTAGGCATTCTGGTTAGCAATGATTTTTAGCCAGTTATCGCTCAGCTTGTTTTGTTCACTCTCCCAATTCCCATGACTGGAAAGCATCATGGTTTCTTGCTTGTTGTCGTGTTCCAAAACCAGCTTAAAGTTGCCGCGCCATTCATAAATCGCATTTAACCAGTAGTGAAATAATAGGGTGCTCATGTGCATTCTTAGGTTGGCGGTTTCTCCATGGCCATATTCCGCAAGCTGTTTCAGAATCGTCTCGCCGGCCACACCGTTGATAGAGACCACTTTCGTTCCTTTTTCTATTAATGCACCGGTGGACTTATTTTTATAGACCTTGTTGATATACAGAGAATGGTTTTGAGTAAATACGCCAAAGGGGAAGAGGTTTTGTTTTTTGTCTTCTGCATAGGTTCCTTCAGCCAGTAACGGGAACAGTAGGCTATGGCCATCTCTAAAATAGGGATTGATGGTGCCAATCAAACGAAAATATTCACCACGACTCATCTCGTTTTTAATTTTGCTGCTCATAGTCGCAAACTTTTCATTAATGGCTTTCTCGTCTGTCAACTCATGATAAACCGGATGCCTTGCCGCCATTTGAGTTTGTAAATAGGCCAAATCTTCCTGTAATGCTTTTTGATCAAAGCTTTGTTTCGTGAAATCGTCATTCACATCATCGTGTATCCATGCATCCATTCCCATGCCGCATCCCGTTGTTGCCAAAATCATAATGAATAGTAATACTGTTCGCATAATTAGTTACCCCTCCTTAAAAAGTTGTCAGCAATTTAGCAAAGGAGTGGTAAAGAAAAGGTCAAGAAATAAATAAACAAACAAAAGTAATCTTTTGGTAGCAAGTATCTTAAATATAAAATGGCCCCTAAAAATAATGGATTTTAAATTATCATTGCTCATTATCGAAGATAATGCCTTATTAGCCCAACAGCTGGGAGATTATTTTACTGAAACAGGCTATCGGGTTGATTATGCCTATAACGGTGAGTCTGGTATCAGATTTTGTAAGGAAAATCGTTACGACGTGGTGATTCTGGATCTTTCATTACCGGATATTGACGGCATTCAAGTCTGCCAGCAGATAAAGTCGGATGCCACAACTATCATTCCTGTGTTGATGTTAACGGCCCGGGATGCGTTACATGAAAAGCTGGAAGGTTTTGAAGCGGGTACAGACGATTATGTGACTAAACCCTATGAAGCTTCGGAAGTACTGGTAAGATGCCAAGCCCTAGCTCGCAGGAATGTGTTACATCAAACCCAAGAAATTAATATCGGCCCTCTGCAAATTAATCAGATCACTAAAGATATCTTTCGAGAGGGAACAAAGCTGAATTTAAGTCAAAAGGACAGGCAAATCCTGATGACTTTGGCTCAGGCACATCCAGCCCCAGTTAGCCGCACTGAGCTGCTGGACAAGTTGTGGGGAGAGGATTTTCCAGATAGCGATGTGCTCAAGTCTCATATCTATACTCTTAGGCAGGCTCTGGACAAACCTTTTTCCCATTCCATGTTAAAGACAATACACGGAGTGGGTTATAGATTGCAGGAGCAAGCGTGAAGAGTATCGGCTCACAGTTACAGCGCCTTTTTCTGCTGTTTAGCTTTTTTCTTACTAGCCTATTGATTGCTATCACCATCTTTTATGCCTACATGATTGAAGACAACATCTTCAATGAGCAGCTATACAGCGAAGCCAAATACATACAGTCGCAATATCAGGCACAAGGAGAGATTGTCAGTCCTCGTTATCCCTACATGTATCTGGTATCCCGTTGGCAGGACTTGTCTGCGGACATAGTCGTACAACAAAGCGATGAGCCCAATAGAGTCGAATATACACTCCCTGACGGCATAGATATCCATGTGTTTCCATTTAGGCTCGACGAGAAAAAACAGGTTATCTTGGTGTCTAAGGTGAGTGGTCTAGGGGTCAATGATCGCTCCTGGCCGCTGGTTATCCCCTTGTTTCTGATTTTTGTATTGATGCTCATCGCAGTGGGATCTTGGTTGGTTTATCGATTTATTCGCAACATTACTGCGCCGCTAAATCGGCTCAGTGAAATCATGTTTAACATTCAGTCACTCGACGAGCTGCCCTCGGGTTTTACAGACACTTTTCCCGATAATGAAGTGCGCTCTCTGGCAGGATCTCTGAAGAAACTGTTGGAGCGTTTGCATCTGACTTTGGACAGAGAAAAGCAGTTTACCCGAGACATCAGCCATGAATTACGAACGCCGGTGACAATTCTAAAAAACGCGCTAAGGGAATGTAACGAACAAAAACTATTACCCAGTAAATATAGCCAACAACTGAATAAGGCCGTCGAACAACAGCACCAGATCCTGAATGTGTTAACCACCCTAGCAAGAGAAGAGTCCAGTCAAAAAAAGCGAGTTAAGCTATTGTTCGCCATTGAAAGAAGCGTACTTTCCCTGCCTGATTTGCAAAACCAAGAAGACTTTAATATCGATATTCAGGTACTTGCAAAGACTCGGATCCTAGCTAGCCCAGTATTACTGAAATTGTTACTGAATAACCTAATTATCAATGCCGTAAAACACGCAGGTGAAAAGCGGTTACAGATCTCGTGGCAGGGAAATGAATTACAGTTTAAAAACCCGGTGAACGAGCCAGTTCCCCTCAATGTGACTCAAGCCAGAGTCAAAGGCAAAGCAAGCGATGGCATTGGGCAGGGGCTCAATCTAGTGCAGCGCATTGTGCAGTTTCACGATGGAGCATTAGAGCTTAGGAATCAGCAAGAGGGGCAACGACACTTTTTTATCGTGGCGATCGCAATGCCACTTACGGATTGAGTTGAAAAAGAGAGAGAAAAGACAAAGCACGTAGGCAGTCTCTTTTTGTTGTATCTTTATTCTCTAATACAAAATTCCTTTTGTCACAAAGTGACTTCCCCAATCGAGATTTGAATACACTTTTACTGCATAAATATCACCGTTCTCACATTAGCTTTATTTGGGCAAATTACGAATGATTGGATACGCTAATTTGTTCGGCGAAGCTAATAAAGGGGCATAAACGAGTTACCAGCACCAAATTTATACTTCATTTTAATTGGCTCAGTTATGCTAGATCATCACTTCAATCTAATCCATTGCCTGCCGCAGGTAATGTATAGGATATACAAATGTCGCGATCACATGGTCAATGATGTTCCCGACATCATCATGACATTTCCCAAATCCCTATGGGTCAGATGTGAAAGAGCGAGCTTATGTGCAGATACAACTGCGAGACGCTGCAAGTACGTCCATGTAAGCTCTGCCAAAACATCCCTGTTTTGGAAGCTCGCTGCTGCATCTACACTGGGATTTTCATTTCTTCGATTTGACTGTATTCGTGATAAATTTAAGAGCTAAAAGGCTCAAAAGATCAAGAGTCTAATCTGCTAAAAGGCTCAATTTGAATTGAGGGCGTTGAAGAAAATAGCGTGATGCTCACATGGATGTGAGCATAGCTTTCGCGGTGCAGGGATGCACCATCGGAAGCGTTAGCATTTTCACTCTTTGCAATAAAGAGGTGACCGAAGCGGTTTACAAACGACGTTGAAAGCTGGATCAATCCCCATCGAAAATCATGCGCTTTTCAGCATTTTTCGTCGGGGGCGGCAGGGCCTAATTCTTTAATAAAGAGTATAGAGGGTATTGCTGTTGATACCCTTTTGGTCGGGTGTGGGTGGAAAAACCACGATGTTAATCCAAACGGAGTTTGGAAAAATAGCACCCAAAGAAAGAAGTTATTCTGTCGGCCAACTGCCATCATTATTCGGTCTTAACCAGGCTTGCGAAAACCAATAATAACCTGACTTAGTTTTACTCGGTGCAGTGCAGTTATAACGGCTTCGACCTGCAGGTAAGTTTGCTGAAGCTTGAATATTAAACTCAGTTTCAGAAACCCAAGTCGGCTTTTTAGCGCCTTGGCCTTGGACAAAACACATCACCTGATGCGGGTAAATATCAGTGGTGTCCAGCTCAACGGTTAGCTCAGGTCGCCACTGACCTTGGCTTAACTGTGGGTCAGTGATATTTTGCTTCACCACCGGCATATTGAGGCTAGTAAACTTGACTTTTAAACTGTCTAAATCAGCATATGGGCCCGCCACAGGAAAACGTGGCAGCGCAGTCAGTATTGAGTATTTTCCCGCGGCGCCAGATTGTTGCCCTAAACCAATAAAGGCGTGCTTTTTCAGAATATCTTCAACATCGCTATTGTACTCACCATATGGGTAAGCCAGCATTTTTACACTCTGACCGGTATGCTTGTTAATTTCCGCTTCCGTTGCTAGCAAGTTTGCTTCGATTCTATCAAGCCATTGCTGCTTAGATTCGCCATCAAGCTTACGATTTAGATGCTCATGGGCCCAGCTATGGTTGGCGATTGTAGCGCCCTTTTCAGTGAGCGTTTTAATATCATCCCAACTCATCATGCCGCGATAACCTTTTTCAATCGGCTCTACTGACACAAATACTGTATAAGGAAAATCATATTTGGCTAATATGGGCGCCGCAGCCATACCGATACTGTCATAGCCATCATCAAAGGTAATAACGATGCTTTTATCCGCTAATGGCGTGTTATTCTTTAGCGCATTTACCGCTTGGGTTAATGGAATGATGGTAAACTCGTTTTCAGCAAGGTATTGCATTTGCTCTTCAAATTGAGCTGGCGTCACACTGGTACTTGCAGGTGTAGTTTCTGACACATGATGATATTGCAAGATCACCACGGCATTGGCATTAAGTGATATTAACCACAATAACCCCAATAGAGTTCGTTTTAACATATTATTCCTATGTCCATAAAAGCATTACTTTTTAACAGCGAAAAAAACCGGCAGCTTTTTGCTTTAGCCTTGCCGATGATTTTATCGAATATCACCATACCGTTATTAGGTTTAGTCGATACCGCAGTCATCGGCCATTTAAGTGAGGCCTATTATTTAGGCGGGGTGGCGCTTGGCAGCACAATTATTACTTTAATTGTCTGGTTGCTGGGCTTTTTGCGCATGTCCACCACGGGGCTGGTCGCCCAAGCTTACGGCGCTAATGATACCGTAACTCAGCAAAAATTGCTGGTGCAAGGCGCTTGCCTTGCATTGCTGTTTGGTGGCGCAGCAGTGTTATTGCAGCAACCGCTGCTCGATTTTGCCATGTCTTTAAGCCAAGCCAGTGCGCAGGTGCAGCAATTTTGCCGCGAGTACGTAGAAATTCGTATTTGGTCGGTGCCATTTGCACTCTTAAATTTGGTGTTACTTGGCTGGTTACTGGGCAGGCAAGCGCCCAAGGCGGCAATGTGGCAGTTAATCATCGCCAATATCGTCAATATCGTTTTAGATGTAGTGTTTGTGATTGGCCTAAATTGGAATGTAAAAGGCGCCGCGCTTGCCTCTGTTATCGCTGATATGTGTGCCTTTACCGTTGCAGCTGTCATTGTAAAACGCGTTTTATATCAACAGGCTGATTTTAGTTTGCGTCAGTTAATGGTTCATATCAGCTTAAAAGGCTATTCACGCTTATTAAAATTAAATCGCGATATCTTTATTCGCAGTTTATGTTTGCAAGCCAGCTTTACCTTTATGACTTTTTACGGTGCGGGCTTAGGTGATGACATCATTGCCGCTAATGCGGTGCTGCTTAATTTACTGATGCTGATCTCTTACGCCTTAGATGGCATAGCTTATTATGCCGAAGCCGAAGTGGGCCGCGCGGTGGGGCAAAAAAACCTCAATTTATTACATGACTCAGTGACCCTTGCTGCGAGTTGGTCAGCGCTATTTGCCTTAGGCTTTAGCCTGTTATTTTATTTTGCGGGTAGCAATATCATTGGCTTACTCACCAATATTGAGCTGGTGCAACAACAAGCCGAGCATTACTTGATCTGGTTGGTATTCATGCCATTGCTGGCATTTGGGTCCTACTTATTTGATGGGGTTTATATTGGCGCAGCTCAAGGTAAAATGATGCGTAATAGCATGATTTTATCGACCTTTGGGGTGTTTTTTCCCTGTTGGTATTTACTTCAAGAATACGGCAATAATGCCCTGTGGGCCGCCATGAGCGCCTTTATGTTATGCCGTAGCCTGTCGTTAGCACTGCATTACCGCTACAGTGACTGCTTTAAACAGCTATAAGCGCTCTTTATTATTGAATTAACAGTAGATTTATCAGTCCCGCGACTGATAACATCTAGTTAACAACAATAATAGGGATGATTTTAATGAAACGGATTTTTAGCTTACTAGTGACGCTTTGGCTATGCTCAGCTTCAGTTAGCGCCCAACAATTACCGCTGGAAGCATTTGCCAGCATTCCAGATGTTAGCCATGTGACCATGTCACCTAATGGCAAAAAAATAGCTTCTTTAGTCCGCTTAAATACCAATGAAATGAAAGGCTCTATTATTAATATCCTTGATATTGATACCCGTGAGTCTTTTTATCCACTGCAAACGGATAATGAAAAATTTGTGATTTTATCACTGCAATGGGCCAGTGATGATGCCTTATTAATCAAAGCTAAATTCCCTGCTGTACGCTACGGCACGCCAACTACAGAAACGAGGTTGATGAAGTATTCTATCAGTAAAAATAAAACCTCTAGCATTATCAGCAGTCGCTCTCTTAAAAAATTCAAATGGATGCCGCAAATCCAATCTAACATCATCGACTATTTGCCAAATGATAAAGAAAAACTGTTACTGGGCATTAGTGGTTTAGGTAACAAGCCCAATTTTGAGTCGGTTATTAACATCAACTTGAACAATGGAGCTTTCAAGTTTGTGCAACCAGCAGAACCAAATATCCAAGACTGGATAACCGATAGACAGCATAAAGTCAGAATTGGCATTTATCACAAAGATAGTCAGTTCAGAATTTACGAACAAGCTGACACAGGTGAAGATAGACGTGTTTTATGGGAATTTGAGGCCTTTGCTAAGGAACAAGTTTGGCCGATGGGCTTTGCGCAAGACCCCAATATTCTTTATGTAAAAGCATATCATGATGACTTATTGGCTATTTTTAAGGTTAACTTAACCGACCCAAAACTAACTAAAGAATTGGTGTTTAGCAGAGAGTCCTATGACGTTGAAGGCTCATTAATTTACTCAAGTCTCAAACAAAGAGTCATCGGCATTAATGACAGTGACGAATCTGAATATACATTTTGGGATGACGAATACGTTCGCTTAGCTAATGGACTAAATAAAGCGTTACCAGACTATCGTAATTACATCACCCAATTTAGTGACGATGAACGCCGCTATATTGTCTACTCAACCAATGCCAAAGAAGCGGGTATTTATTTATTTGGTGATCGTGATGCGGGTGAGTTACTCCCTATTGCATACCGCTATAAAGAGTTAAACCCTGAATTATTAGCTGATACTAAAACCCTGACTTATAAAGCCAGAGACGGCTTAGAAATCGAAGCTTTTCTAACGACGCCCCAAAACAAAGAAGCTAAAAACCTACCTACTATTATTTTCCCCCATGGCGGCCCCATTAGTTATGACTCAAATAGCTTTGATTATTGGACCCAGTTTCTAGCCAACAGAGGCTATGCCGTATTTCGAATGAACTTTCGAGGTTCATCAGGTTATGGTTTTGATTTTATGCAAGCGGGTTTAAAAAGCTGGGGCTTGGATATGCAAAATGATGTTGAAGATGGTACCCGCTGGCTGATTGAGCAAGGGGTGTCTGACCCGAAAAAAATATGCATTGTCGGCGCCAGTTATGGCGGCTATGTCGCATTAATGGGCGTTGCTACCACCAAAGATTTATACCAATGTGCAGTCAGTGTGGCGGGTGTCACCGATGTGGAGTATTTAGTCAAGTCTTCAAGACGTTACACTAATTTTGAAATCGTTAAAAAACAAATTGGTGATGACTATGATGCGCTATATGAACACTCGCCATTAGGCAAAGCTAAAGACATTCATGTCCCAGTGTTGCTTATTCACGGCGATAAAGATCGTGTAGTGCGCGTGCAGCACAGTGAAGACATGTTTGATAAGTTAGACGATCTAAAAAAGCCTGTGGAATATATCGAACTTGAAAACGGCGATCATTACTTAAGTAATAATGAGCATCGGATTAAAACCTTTATCGCTATAGAAAAGTTTTTACATCAAAATTTACATTAAGCTTTAAATTCAGAACAGTACCCAGTAAATCAACACTGTGGTACTGATTCTTTATCAAAAAAACGTTTAAGAGAAACAATCAATAATGAAATGGATTTCCATACTAATCACCACTTTGGTGCTAAGTCAGCAAGCTTTGGCTGCCGATAATACTCCCCCAAAAACTGCCCCTAAACTCCCCGTTGAAGCCTTTGCCAGTATTCCCGATGTCAGCACTGTAAAGCTGTCACCAAATGGTAAACACATAGCATCGTTAATTTTGGACGATAGCGCCGAAGAGCCGCATAAGATTGTGGCGCTGTTTAATACCGAAACGGGTCAGTTTCATATACCGCTTAAAAATGACCATGAACGCTATACCATTTTTAATTTAACCTGGGCCAGCGATGAAATCTTGCTCATTGCAGCCACTTTGCCTTCGAAACGTTTTGGAAAAAATGCTAATGAAAGTTTGCTGATAAAGTACAATATAAAAACCGGTGATGTGGGCAGCGTATTAACTAAAAAAGCCCTTAAACGTTTTAAGTTTAATCCTCAATTTCAGCATCACATTATCGATTTACTCCCTAAAGATCCTCAGCACATTTTGCTATCTGTTGCCGGATTTAGTGAGCGAGTGAATGAAGATAGCGTGCTAAAAGTTAACTTGTATTCCGGTAGGGTTTCCACTGAACAATACTATCGAGAGCATGTCATCAAGTGGATGACAGATCAGCAAAATAAGGTTCGTATTGCCACTTATCGAGACCCTGATACCACCGAATATAGAACCTACGAGCAAAGTGAAGCCAATGGTGAATTACGTTTACTTTGGAAACACGAAGCATATTCAGAAGACAGCGTTATTCCTCTAGGATTTGACGTAAACCCCAATATTCTCTTCGTCAAAGCTTACCAAGATGGTTACTTTGCCATTTTTAAAGTTGATCTTAGGGATCCTACACTTCATAAAGAACTCGTATTTAGCGAAGACAATAGTGACGTTAATGCACAATTGCTGCACTCTAATATCACTCGAGAGGCCATTGGTATTGCCGCAGGTATCGATAATGAATATCACTTTTGGGATCAAGATTATCAAAAACTGATCAAGCGCTTAAAAAGCGCATTACCCGATACCCAAAACTACCTGACTCAGTTTAGTAAAAATGAACGCCGTTATATTGTTTTTGCTACAAGTCCTACTCAACCAGGGTTGTATCTTTATGGCGATCGCGATGCAAACAGGCTAGAAGTGATTGCGACCAAGTATTCGCAACTCACGCCAGATGTATTAGTCCAACCTCAAGCAATGAGTTATACCGCCAGAGATGGTTTAGAGATACCTAGCTACCTTACATTGCCCAAAGGACGTGAAGCGAAGAACTTACCTACCATTATTTTTCCCCATGGTGGACCTAATTCTTATGTTGGCGAAGAATTCGATTATTGGGCTCAGTTCTTTGCTAACCGAGGTTATGCTGTACTGCAAATGAACTTTAGGGGCTCGGCGGGCTACGGGCTTAAGTTCACCACTGCTGGACATAAAAATTGGGGGAAAGAGATGCAAACAGATGTTGAAGATGGCACTCGCTATTTAATCGACCAAGGTGTTGCTGACCCAAATAACATATGCATAGTTGGCGCTAGTTACGGTGGATATGCCGCCATGATGGCAGCAGCAAAGACCCCTGAATTATACCAATGTGTGATCAGTTTTGCAGGAGTCTCTGATGTAGAAGACCTCGTCAAGCTATCCCGTTTTTATACTAGTCATGAGATGACTAAAAAGGTGTTAGGAGATGATTATGACGACCTGTATGAACGCTCTCCGATTTATCATGCTGATAAAATTAATGTGCCCATTTTATTAATCCATGGTGATAATGACAAAGTGGTACAGGTGAGCCAAAGCCGAGATATGTATCGAAAATTATCCTCGTTAGATAAACAAGTCGAATATGTTGAAATCGATAATGCCAATCACTATTTATCAAACAATCAGCACCGCTTAATGACCTTCAGAGCCATTGATAATTTTTTATCTAAAAACCTATAATTGAAGCAATGAAAAAGGCCCGCACATATTGGTATATGTGCGGGCCATTCTTTTAACACTCTATAGGTAACTGCTGAGCTAAAGCTGTTAACTAAAGCATTTAACTAAAGCAGATTAAAACTTAGCTTCAAATGCAAGGCTGAAATGTCTGCCATCACCTATGGTAACGTCGGTGTTGGTGCCGCCATCTAGGTATTCAGTATCAAATAAGTTTTTGATATTAAAGCGTACATTCATATCTGTATTGTGAACCGCAAATGAGTAAGCTGCGCCAAAATCAAATCTAACATAGTCATCTTTAACTATGGTGTTTTGAGTATTGGCAAAACGCTCACCGACATAGATAGCACCAAAGTTAAGTGCGACATCATCGGTAACTTCGTAACGAGTCCAGATATTTGCTGACCATTCAGGTGCATCTACCGGGGTTTTACCGTCTAGCTGTTCAGTATCTTGGCTGCTAGTGACATATTTTGCATCTAGATACATCATTGAGCTGGTGACGAATACATTGTCACTGACTTGTCCTTGAGCGCCCATTTCAAAACCACGGTGATGCTGCTTACCGCTTTGGGTGGTGATGTACTCATGCTCGCCAATAGGTTGCTCTAATTGTTCGCGCACTGTAACGTTGGTCACTGTGGTGTCAAAAACTGCACCAGTTAATAGTAAGCCGCCATCATACAGTTCCCATTTGGTACCGATTTCATATTGCTCACCGTACTCTGGGTCTAAGTTCATACCATTATTTACATCGTCTTCATTGTTAACGATTGACTGAGGATTGAAACTTTTGGCGTAGTTTACATAGATGCTGCCGTTATCTGAAGGCGAGTAAATAACCCCAAACTTAGGTGACACGGCATAGCTATTTTCACCATCGCCGTCTTTTTTCTGCTCGTCATAACGCAGGCCTGCCAGTACTTGCCACTGATCATTAATGGTCATTAAGTCTTGTACATAAAAACCATAATGCTTATAGCTTGACTCTGACTTAGTGGTGTCTCTGTTGTAATCCAGATCAGGTCTAGGTACATAACCACCCGGCTGAACCATCTGCGCGTCATCGCGGTCAATAAGTTGACCATAGTAATAATCGAGAATGTTAGCACCAACTAACAATTGATGTTCCATGCCAAAGCCATTTACGACACCAGTGAAATCCATATAAGCGGTTTTAAGCTGCCAATCATCGTGGCGATCAAACGCCTTAATTTGGTAACCATCGGTAGTTGGATCCATACCTGCCACCATCGATGGAGACGAATCTAAGCGCTGACGGGTAAATGATTGATGGTTATAACCTGTGGTCATTTTCCAATCATCTGATACATACCAGGTTAAATCAGCACCCAGGTTTTGCACCTCGTTGTCAGTAAAGGCCCACGACATATCCCAGATATCTTCGCGATCACCAACTAAGTCACCGTTACCATCTAACCAGCCACCGCTATCGATACCGGTTTTATCATCGGTGTAATCATAGGTCAGTGATAACATCACATCATCATGCAGGTCGAATTCAAGGTTTAAGTACCCTAAGAAACGGTCACGTTCTTGAGTATCATCGCCCTCACCGTCCTGGTATTCACGCCAGTATTTTGTATCTTGCTTAACTAATACAGTGCGGTAACGGATTGACTCAGCATCATTTAACGCGCCGCCTGCATCAAGTTGAAAACGAGTTGAGCCGTTCTCATCGGTATCGAACCCAAAGTCAAACATGGTTTCAGAGGTGGCCTTTTTGGTCACCATATTAATCAAGCCACCTGGGCCTGATTGGCCATAAAGCATGCTTGATGGGCCTTTTAAGACTTCGACTTGCTGCAAGGTTTCAATCGGCTGCACATAGTGCGAAAACTGCTGCTGACCATTAATTAAAAAGCCACTGCCAGAATCTAATTCAAAGCCACGAATATTAAATACTTGGCGGTTCCACTTTTCACTGCCGCCGGTCACACTTGAGTCGTTAACTAATACTTCAGATAAATTAGTTGCTAACTGCTCATCAGTGACAAAATCTGGAATAACGTTCACTGATTGCGGCGTATCCATCAAGGCAATATCACCCCGCATGGCGCCTGATGACGAGCCTACTTTGTAATTATTAAAATTCATGCCTGTTACTTGAATTCGCTCAATGTTCAACTCGAAATCTAAGCCGTTATCAGTGTCATTAGTTGCTTCTTCAGCCGCTAATGAAGCTGAGGCTAAACTGGCAACAACAGCAAATGCAATAGGTGAGATTTTCATACAAAGTAGCCCTTTAAATGGCAGTAGTCGTTAATGAGATGGATTATCATTTGCATTACGACGAAAGTGAAGCCATTTATTTAACAGAAGTAAATAACTGTGAACAAGGACACTGTTGTAAGTAAATTGTAGAAAGTTTACCTGAATAAATGTTGCATAAATGGATTAACTAATGTTCATCCAAGCTAGATGAGTTTAATCGCCAAAACTAATACAGATATTAATTATTTAAACAAAGTTACACAAAATCAGAAATTAACAAATATTAAACATGTGTATTTGTTAGCTTAAATTTCATTATTTTTCGAAAACCTCACTTAATAGCAGCTAAAAAAATTCATTACCAAGAATTTTTATTCAAATAAACTTTTAGCTTTATACGCCCTCTACAGCTTTAAATGTGACCTCGACAACACAATGACACTTATATGCCACTCTTTACATTTCTTTAATTGCAGTTGCAAATGAGATTAATTATCATTACCCATATAGCGTGTCAGTCATAATTGTTAGCTGCTAACTTTTGTCATTGTCATCCATAAATATTTAACCTGAGAACGTAAATATGAAAGTTGTACCCGCTTTAAAGTGGTTCCATAATTGGGTCGGTTTTGTCATTAGTATTTGTATGCTGATAGTGCTGACAACGGGAGTGTATCTCGGCGGCATGGACATGCTAAAAAGAATGGATAATAAAGGCCAAACCTATGTGCCGTTAACCATTGAGCAAAAAGCACAAGCCACTGAGTATATTTTTGAGCATTACCCAAAAATGAGCAGTGTACGTTTTCCTACCGAACATACCCCTTACCTTGAAGCTGCTACCCGTGGGCAATCTATCGCTTTTGATAGCGAGTTCAATGAAATCTCCCATTACAAGGTGACAGAAATTCCGCTTTGGACCACGATGTTTTGGTTGCACAGAAACTTCTTACTGGGTGATATTGGTAAATACGTTAATGCATGGGCATCGTTCATTGGTGGCGTCATTACCCTAGTGGGTATTTACCTTTGGTGGCGAGTACGTAAAGGTTTTAGACTCAAGCACTCTATTCCAAAAGACACCAAATCAAGCAGCCTAGTTAAAAGCCACATTCAATTAGGTTTATTCATATCAGTGCCACTGTTTTTACTCTGTATTACCGGCTTTTTGATTACTTATAAAGGCTTATGGATGGATGCGCTCAAGCACAAGCCAACCGCAGAAATTAATTATCCAGTAAGTAAAGCTAACGATTGGCAAAGCCAGCTACAAACCGCGCAAGATTTATGGCCTGAATCGTTATTAGTATCGGTTAATAAACCAAGGCAGAAAAAACCCGATCCTGATGCACCAAAGGCGGCTAAACCTCAAGCGATGAATTACAGTATCAACTTTGATAGTCATGCTGATGTCTGGCTTAGAAATGCTGACAGTATCACCATGGATCATCAGCACGGCAAAATCGTATCAAGCCTGAAGCACAGCGATAGAAACTTGTCAGGTCAAGTGGCCAGCTTTGTTAGACCACTGCATGACGCATTGAATATGCCACTTAAATACGTTGTATTTATTACATTAGTCGCAGTGGTTGGTACCTTGATTCTATTATTCAGCACAGTCACTTTTTATCGACGTATATTCAAGTCAAAAAAGAAAAAGTAGCCACCTAAATTCATTTGATATTATTAAATTACAGCTATAAAAATAGCGGCTTAAAGCCGCTATTTTTATTATGTCGCATTTGATAAATAACTATCCGATTTATTCATCGATATAGGCTTGAACAGTCCCTTCTACCGAGTCATAGACAATTTTTATCTCTGCACTATTTCGACCTGCAGTATCACCAAGCGTTCGCAGTACATAAGTACATTGGGTCTCACCTGTACCGCCCGCAGCTGCATGTCGATATGATTCAAAATCCACATCATCCGAAGTATTTCTAATGGCAACCGATGGTGGGCTTTCTATCAAAGCGTTCCAAAGATCGACACACCCTTGCTGACCTTGACCAATATTGACAGGGTTGGCCATAGGGTTGTTTTTACCTGTGCCTAACGGATAGCCAAAAGCATTCATGTCGAGATCGTTATTGGCAAAGTCAGGTAGATCATTCATTGGATCGCTGCCACCAATAATTTGCCAACGTGTATGGGAAAAAGTAACCGACTGCTCAAAGGATGCCGCTACCGCCTTTACTCGGCTTATTTCAGCATCACGTTTTACATCTATAAATTTACTCGCCGCTATTACTGCTAAAATAGCCAATACAATAATAACCACTACCAGCTCAATTAAGGTAAAGCCTTGCATTTTTAACGGTTTAAATTGAGTTGTTTTTTCTGTCATGAAGTTATCCTGCTCCGTTTTCATACTTAAGTTATAGCACAAGGCTCCCACTCAGCGTAAGTTACGGCCAATAAAAAACGCGACCATATTGGCCGCGTTTAGTGTAAAATTTGAATTAGCTATTGCTGTATTTTACAACAATAAAACCTTGCAAATTTACTGGTAAGAGTGAGAACCATGTTGATGGTCAGTCACATCTTTCACACCAGAGAGCTCACCAGGGAACATCTCCAGTAACTGTTTCTCAATGCCATCTTTTAAAGTGATATCAACTTGAGAACAACCATTACAACCACCACCAAACTGCAGTACTGCAACTGCATCTTCCGTGATTTCAACTAGCATGATGTTACCACCATGGCTTGCTAACTGCGGGTTAATCTCTGATTGAATCACATATTCAATACGCTCTTTTAATGGCGCATCTGAAGACACTTTACGCATTTTAGCGTTTGGCGCTTTTAAGGTTAGCTGCGAACCTAATTGGTCAGTAACAAAATCAATGCTCGCTTCTTCTAAAAATGGTGCGCTTTTTTCGTCAACCATGGCACTGAAGCCGTTGAAAGGTAATTCAGTGTCATCCGCTTCTACAGCGTCAGGTGGACAATAAGACACGCCGCACTCAGCTTGGGCAGTACCCGGGCTGATTACAAACACACGGATATGCGTGCCTTCAGGTTGATCGGCCAGTAATTTAACAAAATGCGCCTGAGCCGTATCAGAAATGTTGATCATAAAAACTGCTCCGTTAGATAGTACTTTAAAGTGTACTAAAAATAGTACTTGAGTAATTTAGTAAGAATTAGCGCTATGATACTCCTAGTTGCGACGGCTTTGTAGTCCTGCAGTGAGCAAGTTGCATAAAAAACACCGAGAAATTGCGCTTTTTAATGGCGATTTAAGTTTAATCACTTTATGGTGATTGTATTGTTTTCTTTTTATGATGTTGTTTCTTATATGATTAGCTTCAATGCATTGTTTACTCGTCTCGCTAAAGGCACCTTTTTCGGCTTCATTATCTGTATGCCATTATTTACCGTGGCGCAGGCTGATTCCCGCATTGAGCAGCGCCTCGGGGCTGAGAAAATTAATAAAAAAATCACCCAACCTACTGAATATTTAGGTTATCCATTGGGCGAGTGGCATTTAAGACATGATCAAATTAATCACTATTTACAACTATTAGCCAGCCAAAGTTCGCGAGTTTCTTTAGATTCTGCTGGTTACTCCTATGAAAAACGCCAGCAACTTAGCGCGGTCATTACCTCAGATGACAACCAACAGCGGCTAGCTGAAATCCTCGAACAACGCAGCCAAGTAAAATACGGTGTCAAACAACAAGGTCCATTACAGCAAAGCCCATTGATTATCTGGTTGGCCTATTCAATTCATGGCGATGAAGCCAGTGGCGCCCATGCGGCGGTGGCGTTAAGCCATTACCTTGCCGCATCTGATGAAGATTGGGTAAAAGAATTACTCGATAATACGGTTATTTTACTGACTCCGACCCAGAACCCTGATGGTTTTGATCGCTTTGCTAACTGGGCAAATAGCAATCGAGGCCAAGTGATTATTACCGATCCTAATCATCGTGAGCATAATCAAGATTGGCCCGGCGGACGTTTTAATCACCATTTCGCTGACTTAAACCGTGACTGGCTATTTCTGCGCCACCCCGCCTCTCAAGGCAGAGTGGCGTTTTTCCATAAATGGCAGCCCCATTATGTAGGGGATTTCCACGAGATGTGGCAAGACCAAACCTACTTCTTTCAACCTGGTGTCGCTGATAGAGTCAATCCGCTGACCAATCCTGCCAATCAAATGTTATCCAATGAGCTAGCGGCCTATCATCGTAAAGCGCTGGATGAGGTTAAGCAGCCATATTTTAGCGGGCAGATGTTTGATGACTTTTTCTATGGTAAAGGCTCAACCTACCCAGATATCAATGGCGCTGTGGGTATTTTGTTTGAGCAAGCTAGCTCCCGTGGTCAAGCCCAAGAGTCCCCCAATGGTGTGGTCACCTTGCAAAATAGTATTGATAATCAATTTTCTACTTCACTATCAAGCCTGCAAGGCGCCCATGCGCTACGTAAAAAATTGATGACATACCAAAGTGATTTTTTTGCTCGCAACAGTAAGCGCACCCGTGACGGTAAACAAACTGGCCGCCTTATCAAAGCCCATGGCGGTAATGCCCATATCACTGAGCTTGCAACGATATTGCAGCAACACCAAATCAGCTTCAAATATCTAAACCGTGAACTGGAAAACGATGACATACTCTTTAAGCCGTCAAACAGCCTGTTCATTCCTCAAAGTCAGCCACAGCATGACTTATTGCAAGCATTGTTTGATAAGCGCACTGAGTTTAAAGATGAAACCTTTTATGATATTTCCACTTGGAATTTTGAATCAGCTCTGGGCTTAAGTATCAGTGAAAATGCTAAACCCAACCCCAAATATCTCACCAATAACACGCCATATGTCGCGGCGACTGAGCAGCTAGATAACGCCAGCAATGTGGCCTTTATTATTGACTGGCAACAAGCGGCCGCGGCGCCCATGTTGCAGCAATTACTTAGCCAAGGGGTACAGGTTAAATACGCTAAAAAGCCCTTTAGCCTGCCTGATCGCAGCTCTAACGCCAAAAAGTCAGCAGCAATAGACTTCACAGCGGGTAGCCTGCAAATTCCCTTACGCCAGCCCAACTACAAAGGCAATATCGCCTTACTTGTTAGCCAGCTTGCCACGCAATACCAAGTAGATGTCACTGCAGCAAGCAGCTCACATACCTTAGCGGGAATGGATCTTGGCAGTGATGAATTTAGCGTGATCAACCCCATTAAGCCGTTACTGCTCACAGGCATAGATACTAACGCCTCAGAAACCGGGCAAATGTGGTATTACCTTGATCAAACGCTTGCCGCGCCTGTCACTATGGTGGACAGCAATCGACTAGCAGGCATTGATTTATCAGGCTATAGCCACATTTTTATGGCTGATGGGCCTTATCATTTAATCAGTGATGCCAGCGCAAGAAAGCTGGGCAAATTTGTAATGGATGGCGGCACTATCGTGGCGCAAAAGCGGGCGCTGGTATGGCTCAATAAGCGCAATATTCTTAAGTCTCAGCCTAAAACCAGACTAGAGCTGAATAAATTATTTAGCACTTCAGGGATGAGTTACGCGGATAAGTCTAAATTAAATGCCAGACAATCCATCGGCGGCGCCATTGTGGCGTTAACACTGGATGAAACCCATCCAATCAACTTTGGTTTACCTAACCCGCTGCAAGTGATGAAAAACCGTGAGATAAGCTTTAACCTCACTTCCACGCCATTTATTGTGGCGGCGGACTATACCAATGAGCCACTGATGAGCGGTTACCTTGCTAAGGAATATCAGCGCGCTTTTGCCAACACCCCAGCAATGATTGTTGAGCCCAAAGGCAAAGGGCATGTTGTGGCATTAACAGATAATTTTTTGTTTAGAAATATATGGTTAGGCTCTGAAAAAGTCTACGCCAATGCGCTGTATTTTATCCCAAAATAACTGACTAATTTACAGTCTGCCTTTCATAATAATCCCGGTGCTTCAGCCCTTGCTAAGCACCAAGTTTGCACATGGGTATAGTGCGCCGCAAATAAGCGGCTAATTTCATTCACCGTGGTGCCTGTGGTCACCACATCATCGATAAGCGCCACCCGCTGGTAGGGGTTATCTCGCTGCAACGTAAATGCATCGGCGCAATTTAAGCGTCGCTGCTTACCATTAAGACCCGCTTGGGCCTTGGTATCAACGCAGCGCACCAATAAACTATCGTCCATCGGAATACCAATTTGCGCACTGAGCTCTTTAGCAATCAGCCAAGCTTGATTAAAACCGCGCTGCTTTAAGCGATTGCGATGTAGCGGCACCGGAATGAGCACTTGGGGAAGTTGAATTAAACCTCTGGCCGCCAAATCCATCCCCCTTACGGCTAATACTTGCACCAAGGCCGCTAATGGCGCGCATTGCTGCTGATATTTAATCCCAGCTATTAACTCCCCTAAGCCTTGATGATAACTGCAAGGGGCAATGACTAACATGGGTTCAATATGCTGGCAGTGGCCGCAATACACTTGCAATAACGGCATCGATTTACCACAACCTAAACAGACTTCCTGCTGATAAAGCCCCGCCACAAGGCAGGTCTGACACACCCCCGTATGCGGTTTAGCTGCAGAGTACTGAATGATATCTTGTTGACATAACAAGCATCGGTTAGGCAGGTTAGCTGCCACTGCAGCCATCAATGAAACTAACCGCGCTGTATTATTGTGCAAATTGAGCTTGAGGAGTTTTGAGAGTTGCCAAGCCATAGAATATCCTTATCCTGTATGACAGTTGTTTTAACCAGCGATCATTTATTAATCGCCACTTTTTGAGGTTAGCCTTTGAATCCACCAGCGCTGCACATTACTACTATTACGCCTAAAGCTATTTCTCATACAGATATGACTCATGAAAATAGCACCGACGTTATTGATATCGTATTGCTACATGGCTGGGGGGTGAACTCTGCGGTTTTTCAGCCGCTACAAACCGCATTATCAGAGTATAGAGTGCATTATGTCGACTTGCCGGGCTTTGGTGATAGCCAAGCAAATAGCGATAATATTGAAGCATGGGCAGCGGCGTTAGCTAAAGCTCTACCAGAAAATGCCATCTGGCTTGGTTGGTCATTGGGGGGCTTAGTTGCCACTCAAATTGCCCTAAATCATCCTCAGTCGGTAAAAGCGCTGATCACTGTAGCCTCTTCGCCTTGCTTTATGGCCCAAGAGCAAAATCAGTGGCCGGGGATCGCCCCTGAAGTGCTCACGCAATTTCACCAGCAATTAAATGTCAATCTAGCCAAAACGGTCGAGCGATTTTTAGCGATTCAAGCCATGGGCAGTGACTCGGCCAAACAAGATATTGTAGCGATAAAAAAATTAGTGTTGGCTAAACCTTTACCGACCCAAGCAGTACTCGATCAAGGTTTAGATATGCTAAGAGAGGTTGATTTACGACCCAAGCTTACGGATATTAGCCAGCCATGGTTACGTATTTGGGGTAAATGCGATGCCTTAGTACCCAGAACCATCATCCGCCAGTTACCCCAAGCCAGTAATATTACTGACATTGTCCACAATAAAGCCTCCCATGCGCCGTTTATTTCACACCCACAGGCCTTTTTAGATGGCTTATTGCCATGGATAAAAAAACATCAAATATAGGCTATAAAACCTGCTAGCATTTGGTTATAATTTAAACATTAACTGTTTGTTTTTTAAGTGAGTGTTATGCTAATTGTCACTAATTATCCCCAAGTACCGCTTGCAACAAGTAATGTTGCAACGGATCTTGCTCGGGCGGATAATCAGCAGGCAAAGCCAATATTACCGCCACAAGCGTTAACTAAGCCCCACCATGAACGGGCGCTAAATCAAAAAAACGAATCATTATTCCGTTTAAATACCATAGAGGAAAAGCATCGCCAGCAGCGACAATCCTCAGATCAACAGAATCAGCAGCATCTATCCCAACAATCAGCTTTACAACAGCAAGCACCTCAAAGCGCACCGTTAACCGGCTTATTGCCACAACTGCTGCGAGTAGCAGCCAGAAATAATCCCACTGTTAGCCGTCGTGACATTCAGTCCCAAACGCCCACTAAGTCGACTGCAATTAACAGCGATAACAATAAAAAAGCCGAAGTTAAACAACAGATAAAGCAGCATTCTGATGAGTTTTATAAACAGTTTGGCCAGCACATAGCCACATGTTACCAGCAATGCACCACCCCTTCGCCACTCGCTCATCTGCTGATATTAGTCTAACCCTGCTCTCACTTTAATTAACGGGCTTGATGTCTTCACTTATTACGGCCGAACGATTACTAACTAATCATTATTACCCGCTAATCATTGTATTAGGTAATAGTCGTTATTTAGGCCATTAGCATCAATCACACATTCACTTCAAAAGATTATCTATTAATTTTTGATAATAACTCAAATGATAGCCTATTTATTCACCAGTAAGTAATGGCTAATATAGCTTCATCAGCAACAGGGCTGAACCAAATTCAACTTGATACATTATAGGAACTATCATCATGGCTAGCTTAACTATCGTAGCAAACATCATTACCAAAACTGACAAAGTAGAGCTGGTTAAAGCGGAACTACTAAAACTTATGGATATAACTCGCGCTGAAGCCGGTTGCATCAATTACGACTTACATCAAGACAACGAAAACCCGGCACATTTCATGTTTTATGAAAACTGGGAAAGCCGTGAATTATGGCAAGCACACATGGGTAACGCACATTTAGCCGAGTATATGGTGGCAACCGAAGGTGCTGTTGAGCAGTTCATTTTAAACGAAATGACTCATATCGCTTAATTGGTCGCACTATAAATTTTACAAAATAAAAAGGCCTTAACAGTCACGAGTATTCTCACGATGTTAAGGCCTTTTTTGGTTTAACCCTAAGCCAAACACATTAGCGGTGTTACTTTTTCAGCTTAGCAAAGGCGTCAGCAAAGGCATTACCCATAGCGGCATTAGCTGGGGCCTTTTGCGGTTTATGGGCTGACTTTTGCCCTGATTTATTCCCGCTAGCTTTATGTGTAGGCTTGCTGTTGGCTGATTTAGATTGATTAGCGGTTTTCGCTGTGGGTAGTGCTTCATCAAGGCGCATACTTAATGCGATACGGCGACGCTCTACATCCACTTCCATCACTTTAACTTTAACCACATCACCCGCTTTAACTATGGAGTGAGGATCGCTAACAAACTTGTCAGTGAGTGACGAAATATGCACTAAACCATCTTGATGTACGCCTACATCGACAAAAGCGCCAAAGTTAGTCACATTGGTGACCACGCCTTCTAGGATCATCTCTAGCTTCAGGTCTTTAAGCTCTTCAACACCTTCTTTAAAGCTGGCGGTTTTGAACTCACCACGAGGGTCACGCCCAGGCTTGTCTAGCTCTTTCAAGATATCGCTGATGGTGGGTAAACCAAATTCATCAGTAACAAACTCGGCAGCATTTAGCTGGGATAACAATTCGCTATTACCCATTAAGCTGGCCACAGTTTGCTGCTTGGCACTGGCAATGGCTTCAACCAATTTGTAGGCTTCAGGGTGAACAGATGAACCATCTAATGGATTTTTAGCATCGCTAATACGTAAGAAACCGGCTGCTTGCTCAAAGGCCTTTGGCCCTAAACGCGCCACTTTAAGCAATTGTTTACGGCTTTCAAATTTACCGTTTTCATCGCGGTAGTTAACCACGTTTTTAGCTAAGGTTTTATTTAAACCGGCCACCTGCGCCAATAATGGTGCTGATGCCATATTTAAATCAACGCCCACGCCATTTACACAATCTTCTACGACCGCTTCAAGCGAGCTTGATAGTTGGCTTTGGCTCACATCATGTTGATATTGGCCTACGCCAATGGATTTTGGCTCAATTTTAACGAGTTCAGCTAATGGATCTTGTAGTCGACGGGCAATCGATACTGCGCCGCGGATCGATACATCTAAGTTAGGGAACTCCTCAGAAGCCAGCTCTGATGCTGAGTACACTGATGCGCCCGCTTCACTGACCATCACCTTGGTCAAGCTTGGATGCGTCTCTTTCATAAAGCTCATCACTTCAGCGGCTAATTTATCCGTTTCACGTGAGGCGGTACCATTGCCAATGGCGATGATCTCCACTTTATGCATTTTTATCAGGTTCGCTAAAGTGCGGATTGACTTGTCCCACACGTTTTGCGGCGCATGAGGGAAGATAGTGGTATGGGCCACAAACTTACCGGTGTTATCGACAATCGCCACTTTAACGCCGGTGCGCAGCCCAGGATCTAAGCCCATGGTTACTTTAGCGCCAGCAGGCGCTGCCATTAATAAATCACCTAAATTACGGGCAAACACATTAATGGCTTCAGCTTCAGCGCGCTCACGCATTTGGCTAATAAACTCGGTTTCCATTTGCAGCGCAATCTTGATGCGCCAAGTGGCGGTAACCACAGTTTTAAGCCACTGATCGACACTCGAGTCTGAAAACTTTAGTTTGAAATGATCGGCAATAATCACCACGCAATAACTGCTTTGCGCCACTTCAGCTTTAGGGTCTGCATTCATCGATAAACTGAGCGCACCTTCATTGCGGCCGCGCAGCATGGCCAGGGCCCGATGGGAAGGCACTTTGGTAATAGCTTCAGTATGCTCAAAGTAATCGCGAAATTTTGCGCCTTCTTTTTCTTTACCTTTAACTAGGCGGCTTTCAAGCACTGCCTGTTGGCTTAAATGCTTACGCACTTTTTGCAGTAAATCTGCATCTTCAGCAAAACGTTCCATTAAGATAAAACGCGCGCCGTCTAAAACCGCTTTCGCATCGCCAAAGCCGGCGTCGGCATTGATAAATTCAGCCGCTTTTGCTTCAAGATTAATACTACGATTAGCCAGTAAAAAGTCAGCTAAAGGCAACAAACCAGCTTCAATAGCAATTTGACCTTTAGTGCGGCGTTTCGGTTTAAAAGGAAGGTATAAATCTTCTAAGCGGGTTTTGCTGTCAGCGGCATTTATGGCTTGCTGCAATGCTGGGGTTAATTTGCCTTGGGTATCAATGCTAGAAAGAATAACTTGTCTGCGCTCGGCTAATTCACGTAAATAGCTTAAGCGACTATTTAGGGTTCGCAGTTGCGCATCATCTAAACCACCAGTGGCTTCTTTACGGTAGCGGGCAACAAAAGGAACGGTAGAACCATCATCGAGTAAGTTAATCGTCGCTGAGACTTGTTGCTCACGAACATTCAGTTCTTGAGCGATTATTTGAGCAATACTTGGCATAAAAGGTCTATTTGGCTTTGAATAACAAATGAGGTCAAAGATAGCATAATCAACCGCAAACGTTTATGAACAATCGATGATTTTGTGCTATTTATCTAAGCTAACTTTAGCCGTTAGCAAAGCCACACACAGTTAAATAACCGCTAAATCAGCCGCTAAAACTGCGAAATTTAATTAATAATATTACTTATGATTAATTTAATTAATAACCATTCTCATTAAAC
>NZ_MCTY01000197.1:0-34797 GCF_002873635.1 Shewanella sp. 10N.286.52.B9 | reverse complement strand
ATATAACAGTATTTTAATTAGTGAAATAATTTAACTCATATTCCGATTCGAAAATTGTCATAGACTTGTATTTTATTAAATAAGCTGACTATACTGCAGCCATCTTGTCGGAGTGCCTTTATGGCTGAGACCGTTTATTCGGGATCCGTTGAACCTGATCAGGCTAGAACCTGCGAAGGAAACAAGCAGTTAATTTGCTTATTTTTACCCTACAGTCAGCAGCAATTTTATAGTGAATGGCTGCGTGGCTAGATCATAAATATTAGTGCAAAATAAAAGATAGAATTAATTAAAGCAGAGTTATTGCTGAAGTTAATTTAACCCGCCATTTGCCGATATTTAAGGTTCAAAGTTAAGGTGTAAATTCAAGTCAATTACAGAGTTAATGTTAACTCGCTCGTCATCAACAATTCTCCAGGCAAGCAACTCTATTTTTTTATTTTGAGGTTGCTTATGTCAAATCGTCGTGAAACCCGCGCTCAAGCGCAAAATTTTATTGAAACCCTAAAACCTTTACAGCACCCAAATTCTGAAAAGATCTATCTGAGCGGATCCCGCCCCGATCTGTTAGTGGGCATGCGTCAAATTCATCAAAGCGATACTATCCTTGGCGGTAGTGAAGATGCGCCCGTGACTGAAGCCAACCCAGCCATTAAAGTTTATGATTGCGCCGGTGCCTATTCAGATCCTGATGCTGAAATTAATGTCCGTTTAGGCTTAAACAAGTTTCGCCAAGCTTGGATTGAAGAGCGCGAAGATACAGAGCAACTTGATGGAGTTAGCTCTGACTTTACCCAACAGCGTTTGGTTGACGACGGTTTAGATCATTTGCGTTTTGAAGCCCTTGTTCGCCCTAAAAAAGCCAAGTCAGGCCGCCGCGTTACTCAAATGCATTACGCTCGTAAAGGCATTATTACACCTGAGATGGAATATATTGCCATTCGCGAGAATATGGCTAGAGAGCAAGTCACTGATGAGATTTTGACTCAAAAAGCCCCCGGTGAAGCTTTTGGCGCTCACATTGGCCAGCCTATTACCGCTGAATTTGTCCGTGATGAAGTTGCCCGCGGCCGCGCCATTATCCCGTTAAACATTAATCATCCAGAAGCTGAGCCAATGATCATCGGGCGTAACTTTTTAGTCAAAGTTAATGCCAATATCGGTAATTCAGCGGTAACCTCGTCCATCGAAGAAGAAGTCGAAAAGCTAGTTTGGTCAACGAGATGGGGCGCTGACACTGTAATGGATTTGTCTACGGGGCGCTATATCCATGAAACCCGTGAATGGGTCATTCGAAACTCTCCTGTCCCCATTGGTACAGTGCCCATCTATCAAGCGTTAGAAAAAGTAAATGGTGTCGCTGAAGACCTAAATTGGGACATTTTCAAAGATACCTTGATTGAACAGGCAGAGCAGGGTGTCGATTACTTTACCATCCATGCTGGGGTACTGCTGCGTTATGTACCAATGACGGCAAAACGTCTTACTGGCATCGTTTCTCGTGGTGGTTCCATCATGGCAAAGTGGTGTTTAAGTCACCATAAAGAAAGTTTTTTGTATGAGCACTTTAGAGAGATTTGCGAAATCTGCGCTGCCTACGATGTGTCATTGTCATTAGGCGATGGTATGCGGCCCGGCAGTATTGCCGATGCCAATGATGAAGCGCAATTTGCTGAATTAGAAACCTTAGGCGAGCTGGTTAACATTGCTTGGGAAAATGATGTGCAAACCATCATTGAAGGCCCAGGCCATGTACCGATGCAGCTCATTAAAGTGAATATGGAAAAGCAGCTTGCCCATTGTGATGAAGCGCCTTTTTACACACTCGGCCCACAAACCACCGATATTGCGCCAGGTTATGATCACTTCACCTCAGGGATTGGGGCGGCAATGATGGCTTGGTATGGCGTGGCCATGCTGTGCTATGTCACTCCTAAAGAGCATTTGGGTTTACCGAATAAAGAAGACGTTAAACAAGGACTTATCGCTTATAAAATTGCAGCTCATGCTGCCGATGTGGCTAAAGGTCACCCTGGTGCGCAAATTCGTGATAATGCCTTATCAAAAGCAAGGTTCGAATTTCGCTGGGAAGATCAATATAACTTAGGCTTAGACCCAGATACCGCTCGTGCTTATCACGATGAATCGCTCCCCCAAGAGTCTGCCAAAGTTGCGCATTTTTGTTCTATGTGTGGGCCAAAGTTTTGCTCAATGAAAATCACTCAAGAAGTGCGTGAATACGCTGCAAAGCAAGCGCGTGATCAGTTACAAAAGGTGAACGTGCTTGACGCTAGCGAATTTAAACACCTGCAGGCACACTCTAATCACAATGTTAATTCCGTAGACGCAAGTGCAGATATAAGCGTTAGTAGCGGTGTAGATATTCAATCAGCCATGGCACAAAAGTCAGCTGAATTTAAAGCCACAGGCTATGCAATTTATCATCCGTTACCTTCTAAGCCAGACACAGCAACAAGCGCAGATTTAGCTGTTAAGACCACTGCTGAATTAGAGGCTTAACCATGAATGTTTCACAACCACATAGCTTAGAAACCATGTCGCCCATCGTCTGGACTATTGCCGGTTCAGATAGTGGTGGCGGCGCCGGCATACAGGCAGATTTAGCAACTATAAATGACTTACAGTGTTTTGGCTGCAGCACAATTACCACTGTTACTGCGCAAAATTCGGTGGCTGTAACACTAGTCGAGGCTGTGTCAGAATCCATCTTATTGGCTCAGCTAAATACACTTGCTAGCGATTTAGCGCCAGCAGCCATAAAAATTGGCTTAATTGCCAATCAACAACAATTGGTACTCATTGCTAATTGGTTAAAGACATTTAAAAGTCAGAGTTTAGCTAACCAGCTGATCCCGATTATTTTAGATCCTGTCATGGTTGCCAGTAGTGGTGATAGCTTAAATGAGCGCGCAAAAAAGCCGTTAGATTTTAGCCCTTTTAAAGGTCTAATTAGCTTAATTACCCCTAATGTTAGGGAGTTACACACGCTGACTGATACTAACAGCGTGGAATTTGAACCTCGGTGCACAATTAAAAGCCAAAGCCTAGACTCAAGTGATGGTTTTTATAGTGCGGCAGCGCAACTGGTTAAACAGCTTCATTGTCATGTGCTCGCCAAAGGCGGTGGTGCAGTATGGCAACAAACCAAAGCCAATGATTTGTTCATTTGCCGTAAAGTTCACGGCGTGAGTGACGCCCATCAATATCAAGCTTATTGGCTTAATAGCGAGCGAGTTAATACAAGTAATAACCATGGCACAGGTTGCACCTTATCCACTGCGATAGCATGCTTTTTAGCCCATAACTATGTACTTCATGATGCCGTTGTGATGGCAAAAGCATATGTACTCAAGGGATTAGTGTGCAGTGAATCATTTGGTAAAGGCGCAGGGCCAGTGGCAAAAACCGCTTGGCCTGATGAAATACAATACTACCCTGAAATTACTGCCGTAAGTGGCGCTGAAATTAACAATTTAGGCAAAACACAGCAAGAATTAGCTGCTGGTGGAAAGTTTAGCAATGGATTAATAAATACAGCTCAGGGCTACCTAGATTGCCGCTTTCCTGCGCTGCATAAGGGCATTGGTGTTTATCCGGTTGTGGATGACGTGACTATGCTGCAAAGCGTGTTAGAAGCCAATTGCACCACAGTGCAGCTGCGAATTAAAGCTAATGCTGTCAATGAGGTCTCTAATGATGCTCAGCAAACCAAACTAGTACAAGATATTAGCCGCGCAATAGCTCTGGGTAAGCAATATAACGCCCAAGTGTTTATTAACGATCATTGGCAATTGGCAATACAACTTGGCGCATTCGGGGTTCATTTAGGTCAAGAAGACCTTGAGTTAGCCGACTTAAATGAAATTTCAGCGGCAGGGCTAGCCCTTGGGTTATCTAGCCACAGCGTATTTGAAATTCTATTAGCTCAGCAATTAAATCCATCCTATATCGCCTTAGGGCATATTTTCCCAACGACCACTAAGGTGATGCCGTCAAAGCCTCAAGGCTTAGCAAAATTAGCACGCTACAGTGCATTACTTAACAACGTATGCCCAACCGTGGCCATCGGTGGTATTGATGCAAGTGTTATAACGGATATCAAAGCCACTGGGGTTGATAGTGTTGCCGTGGTAAGAGCCATTACTGAAGCAGAAAACCCTGCCAAGGCTTATTCATTGTTAGAGCAGCAATGGCATCTAGCGGCTGCACAACAACCTCAGCAACAACCTCAGCAACAGCCAAGGCAATCACATGTAAAATCCCACAAGCCATCAGTGAAACAGCTGCAGTGTGAGCCAGTGTCATGACGATTACACAACAGCGTCAAGCTAATAAGAGTGGGCTCACTTCCAAGCAGTTTATCAAGTATGCCAGTCATATTTTACTGACTGATATGGGTGAGCTTGGTCAGCTTAAATTACTTAATAGCCGGCTACTGATCATCGGAATCGGTGGTTTAGGTCACAGTGTTGCCCAGCAATTGGCCGCCGCGGGAGTTGGAGAACTGATATTGATGGATCATGACAAGGTAGAGCTTTCAAATCTGTCGCGGCAATTACTTTTTAACGAACAAGATATTGGTTTAAGCAAAGCGCTACTTGCCAAAGATAAGTTAGCAGCAGCCTATGAAGACGTAAATATCATGGCAATTGAGCAGGCCTTTGGCGCTGATACAGATGGTGCAAAATTAGTTGAATCTGTCGATCTGGTGTTTGATTGCACTGACAACTTTACTAGCCGCTTAATGATTAATGAAGTTTGTGTTCGTCACGCTACAGGGCTAATTAGCGCAGCGATTTCCGCTAATGATGGGCAATTATTTTGCAGCTCAACTGACTATCCGCAAAGGGGCTGTTATCAATGCCTGTACCCACAAGATACTCATGTTTCACAAACATGTGTATCAATGGGGGTTAACACTGCTGCTGTTCAAACGGTTGCATCAATGCAAAGTTTATTGGGGCTAAATTGGTTAACAGCCGATGACTTAGGCAAAGGCCAGCTAGCGGGTAAGTTACATGTGTTTAATGCTAAAAGCTTGCAATGGCAGATTATACAAATGAATCAAGACCCTAAATGTAGTTGTTGTAGCGCAGCTATTACAGCGTCAACAAATGACGTCAACTCATGCAGATAACTTTACCGCAAAAGGATTAAACATGATTGAAATTGAATTTAATGGCCAACCAGAGCAGTTGCAACAAGCGCCAAGCTTATTAGCGCTAATAGAGTCTAAACAACTTAATCCCAAAGCACTGGCATTAGTGCTCAATCAGCAAGTTGTACCAAGAAGTCGCTGGCAGGCCATTCAATGCCAGCCTAATGATAAAGTAGACGTCTTTTCAGCTGTAGCAGGGGGGTGATTATGTTAACCATAGCCGGACATCAATTTGAGTCTCGTTTATTTACAGGTACAGGAAAGTTTAGCGATGCTAACACTATGCTAGCCGCCATTGAGGCCTCTAACTCACAATTAGTGACCCTCGCAATGAAGCGTATTGATCATAGTAAAGACTATGATGACTTGTTGACGCCATTACAGCAAATGGGAGTTAAGTTATTACCCAATACTGCAGGGGCAAGAACCGCTAAAGAAGCTATTTTTGCAGCAGAACTTGCCAGTGAAATGCTTGGCACAAAGTGGATCAAACTTGAAATCCATCCAGATCCGAAATACTTGATGCCAGATGCTATTGAAACCCTTAAAGCTGCCGAAGTCTTGTGTAAAAAAGGCTTTATTGTGTTGCCTTATGTTCATGCAGATCCTGTGCTGTGTTACCGGCTAGAGGAAGTGGGCTGCGCCGCTGTGATGCCGTTAGGCAGTCCTATCGGCAGTAATCAAGGTTTAGCCACTGAGCCTTTTTTAGAGATGATCATTGAGCAAGCTAATGTGCCGGTGGTTGTTGATGCTGGGATTGGCGCACCTTCGCAAGCTAGCCGAGCAATGGAGCTGGGCGCAGATGCCGTGCTAGTCAATACTGCGATTGCCAGTAGTCAATCTCCCATAGTGATGGCGCGGTGTTTTGATTTTGCGGTTAGAACCGGTCGTGATGCCTATACCGCCGGACTTGGCAGTGTTACCAAACAGGCAGAACATACTAGCCCGCTGACGCAATTTTTACATCTGTAAGCCAGATTATTCCCTTACAGGTGAATGATTTGGTTTGAGTAATTTAACTTTGAATGCGGTTGGTTCAACAAATTAAGATAATAGAGTGGCGCACCATGAGTTTTGTCGAGCAATTTAAACAGCTAGATTTAATCGATTTATCAATGCGGATTAATAGCAGCACTGAAGCTGATGTGCAACAAGCATTACAGCGCCCCCAAGGTCATATTGACAGTTTAACCGCGCTTTTATCGCCTGCTGCATTACCTTTTTTAGAAACGATGGCGCAGCGGGCATATCAGATAACCCGGCAACGCTTTGGGGCTAATATTGGTTTATACCTGCCATTGTATTTATCTAACTTGTGCGCAAATGAGTGTGACTATTGCGGTTTTTCTATGAGTAATAAACTCAAACGAAAAACCTTAACAGAGACCGAATTATTAGCTGAAATTCAAATCATTAAACAGCGAGGTTTTGATTCAATATTACTGGTTTCTGGAGAACATGAAACCAAAGTAGGCATTGAATACTTTAAAACCATCTTGCCACTGGTAAAACAGCATTTCAGTTATGTAGCAATCGAAGTACAGCCTTTGGCGCAAGATGAATACGCCCAGCTGGTGGGGTTAGGGCTCGATGCTGTGATGGTATATCAAGAAACTTATCATCGCCAAACCTATGCCAAGCATCATACCAGAGGTAAAAAACAAGACTTTACTTATCGGCTCACTACACCAGAAAGGGTCGCGGCGGCTGGGGTTGATAAAGTGGGATTAGGGGTATTGCTCGGATTAGACAGTTGGCGCGTAGATGCGTTATTAATGGGCTATCATTTGGCCTATTTAGAAAAACATCACTGGCGCAGTCGTTACAGTATTTCTTTACCGAGATTAAGACCGTGTACCGGTGGAATTAGTCCTAAAGTCGAATTAACTGATGTGGGCTTAGTGCAATTGATCTGTGCGTTTAGATTGTTTAACCCCCAGCTTGAAATTAGTTTATCTACCAGAGAAACCCAGCAGTTACGTAACAACTTATTGCCTTTAGGGGTGACTCATATCAGCGCTGGCAGCTCTACCCAACCTGGTGGTTATCAAAATCCCAACACCCAGTTGGATCAATTTGAAATCTCAGATGAGCGCAGCGCGGTGCAAATGGTGCAGCAAATACAAAAGTCAGGGCTTAACCCAGTATGGAAAGATTGGGAGACAAACTGGTATTAGTTTTTAAATTGGTATGCATTTTATCACGACTATTCAATGTGATATAACTTGTTATTAGGTTGTTTCAAAAGGAGTTGTATCATGGAAATAGCATCAATTTTTACCCTCGGTGTTCAAGGACTGCAACAGGCGCACAATGATTTAGCGCAGGCGACCACGGCGGTAGCCATCCCAGAAACGCTAAGTTCTGCCTCAGTACTAATAACTGCAGATAGCGTCACGCTTAGCTCGCAAACAGCGGCCCTGATTGATGCTCAGCAAGCTATTTCTCACGCCGAGGTTGCAGTAGATGTGATAAATGTCTGGTCTGAAAACATTGGCACCATAATCGATGTCTCAGTGTAGAACTCAATGTAACTTGAGCTGGCATTAATGACTTTGAGTATCATTAAAGCTAAATAAATCAGATATCTATCAAGGCTTGTTTTGGTCAATATCGTGCTGTAATAAAATTAATGATTCTAACAATTTACTGGCAGGCCCCTGATTATCTCGGTTAGGGATAACCAAAGTTAATGCAATTTTACGACTTTTACTGCCTTTAAGAATAAGCCTGGCGAGCTTACCTTGGCGAATATCATCCTCGACCAAATAAGCGGGCGCCCAACAAAAGCCAATGCCACTTTGTAACACGTTTTTTGCTTCGTGAAAGTTTGATACTGTCCAGCGCTGCTCTGACTTTAACCAACCAGTATCTACTGATTTTTCAGTTGCAGTGTCTTTAATGACCACTTGTAAGTGCTGCGCCAGCTCTGTTTCATCGGCAACAATACCGCACTGGGTTAATGGATGAGTCGGACTGCATACAAGGTATAAGTCTGACTCACACAGGAACTCGGCAATATGGCCTTTTGCAGGAATACCGCAAATAGCGATATCGGCGATGTTATTGTCAATTAATTCTTGTGTGCCTGTGATCACCGAGTCAATGACAGTCACTCGGGTCCCACGGCTATCGGGCCAAAAGGCTTTTAAGGCGTCCACAAGAAATTGCATTGGATAGATGATTTCGCGGGCAATGGTCAAGTTGGGCTCCCAGCCTTGTCCTAAATTGCTCGCAAGTTGCTCAAGTTCATCAACGGTTTGGGTTAAGTGACGTGAGCGCCTGAGTAGTACTTCACCTTGCTGCGTTAGGTAAGCTTTGCGTCCCTTTACTTCAAGTAATTGAATCCCAAGTTGGTTTTGTAGTTTAGCCACAGCGTGATTGAGCGAAGATTGGCTTTTATTCAGCTTTTCTGCTGCTTGGGCGTAACCACCAAAGTCCACTACAGATTGAATAATTCGCCATTGCTCAAGTGTGGATTTTGCTCTATTCATACAAAACTCATTAGTTTACAGGTCAATATTAAAAAGAGCGTATCACACAGTGATACGCTCTTGAAGGCAATCGAGAACGCGCTTAATTACTTAGCGCTAGGTTTCTCTTTTGTATTGCTGTTAGTTTTAGTGAGATCTTTAGGCGTCACTTGCACCGGCAAATACTTTTTCGTCGCTTTTATTTCAGCAAGGTAAGGGCCTTTATGCAGCTTCTCTGGCCAATCAAGAAGCATCATCGCCAATACATTGCGGTGTTCGCCTGACACCATATTGGGATTACCACGAGGTGACGGGATCAGTTGATACTCAGGGATAAATGACGCCGCAATATGGTTTTGAGTCTTTTTAACCACAGGATGGTTTGGCTGACCCGCTAATAAAAAGCTAATGCCGACTTCTGAAATAATGTCATCGGTTGCATCAGTTAAGATCCTATCAATGTTGTTATTAAAGTAATCTAAAATCCATTGATAATCTTTGGCGTTAACTTGCTCTTGATAATAACCACTAGAGGCAAAAATAAAGTGTGTCATACCATATAGCTTGTTTCGGTACTGCTTTTTATCAAGATTGTTGTCTTTATCGTCAGGATAAGTCTCGATGAACGCTTGTTTATATACCTCGACATAATCCCCCACATTTAGCTGTTTAGCCCAGTAAACATAATTCACTAACTGCGCGGCCCATGATGTGATCATTTTAGGATCAGTCAAAGCTGGGGTTAAATCATAGGCTTTTAAGCCTTTAATCATTTGCTCATGACATGGCCCCATGAAACCCAGTTCATCGGTGCGACTGGCATAGCGCAATAAAATATCGCTATAGAAAATAAACTCTGGAAACGGCTTAAGGGCTTTTTTACGCGCTTTAGCACGAGGACCTTTACCTAACACGCTAATAGCTTGTTCGGCTTCATCTTCAATAAAATTAGGTTTATCCATATTACAGGCAAAGTAGTTTTGTCTTTCTGTAATGGTGATCAAATCAATTAAAGCGGCATTAGCGTACTTTTCATCACCAGTCATGCGATACATACGTAAACCATAATGCCCTTGAATTCGAGGTGGCAAGGAATACATATTTTGTTCAAGGTTAAGCTGAATTGCGCTTCGAACTTGCTGGTGAGTTAATTGATGGTTATCTCTGGTTTCAGCAAAGCTGCTGGCACAAGTAAGTAGCAACGAAAAGCTGATTAAACTGGTTAAGGATTTAAATTTTCGAATTGCCAACATTAAAGGCTCTCCTGATGATTGATGATGGATCAGTCGGTGGATTAAGTATAATGCTCATTTGTTGGATTAGGGATAAATTATCTTCATTAACTACCAAAATATCAAAAACTTGGCGATTTGTTATTGAAGCGTTAGTGTCTGTATTAATCAAATTAACTAAATTTTGTTGCCAAAGTGGGTGATAGTAATCGAGCCCTTCATTAGCTATGCCGTTAAAGCTATAGGCCATATTTTTTGCATCCGGCCATTGTTGATTAAAACTCGCCTGAAAAGCCTGATTGATGGCGCTATTTAGTTGTTGATTATTTATATCATCCCCTTGCTGCTCAGAGTTTAAATAATACCAAGCGACTTTGCTGCGAAATACCCTAAGTTGCTGTCGATAAGACTCAGCAAATTGCTCTCTCGCTGAAGGGGTTAAATAGGCTAATTGGTGTTGTAGATGACTGCTTAACCAATAATAACCTAATAAATAATTATCTGTTGATACTCCAAGCTTATTTACCAAATAGAATTGGCTGCCTCGAGTCATAGCAGTAATGGCCTCGCTGAGGCTTTTCACCAGTTGCATTGCTTGGCGCCGATTAGATAAATATTTTGGAAAAACCACGCTCGCTTGGGCAAATTGCTGACCGATCACCGGATACCTAATGATATTCGCCATCGAATGCTTACTTGTATGGATATAGAGTTCACCAACTAAACGCTGCTGATGCCACAAGCGATAAGTTGTAATTGGTTCTGATGGTTCATTGACCGTTGCAGTGCCATTGCCAGTACTCGCGGTGGTATTGGTTTCATTAGTGGACGACATATCAGCTTGCACTTGGAGGGGAATCGCTTCGAATTCAAGCCCCAGAGGCGTTAAAACATCGACAACTTGCTGAAATAAATCACTACTGTTTTTGGGGCCGAGATAAGGGGTATTTTTTATCTGACTAAGGGTTTTACCGATATTCCAAGGCGCTGTATTAATATTATTGGTTTGGCTTTCTAAGAAGGATAATAACAGCTGATTTGTTAATAACGGCTTTGTTGATAATGATTGGGTTGCCTGTAATGGCGCGCTTTGGGCTTCAGCTGAAGCAATGCTGGGCTCAGGCGCTGAAACTTGCTGCTTAATGGTTTTAATTGTCGCTAATAACTGCTTATTTTTACTTTTTGCCCGTGCTTGATAGGCCTGCCAGGTGGTTTTTCGGCATTGCTCATCTGGTTGTAAAAGTAAGTATTTGGCTAAACTGATCTCAAAAGCAGAGTTTGTATCATCGCGGTTGGTATCTAACTGGCATTGTGCGTTATTAAATACCAATTTCAAATTACTATTACTAAGGTTTCGTCTTATCGTTGCCTGTGCATTGTGTAACTGTGATTTGGTATCGATATCAAGTTGGGCTAGTGTAATCGCGTTAATTTTATTGGCTAATAAAGAGTAGGGCATGTGGCTATCTTCAAGCTCAGCGATAAAACTGGATAATTGAGGCGCTGTTAACAATGCTGATAATTCATCAGCTAAATGTAATTGGCACATTAATAGCCCTTCACGCTGGTTATGAGTGGCTAAGTGGCGGTAGTAATTTAAACGGTCGTTAAAATTGTTAAAGCCTAAGGTTAATTGCTCAAACTGTAATGTTTGGTAAGGGGTTGTTTGCTTTAAATCTAGGGATGCTAAAGACGGTTTGTATTGCAAACATTGTTGCACAAACAGCTGAAGAGGATTGGCAACTGCTTGCGCAGTTGCCAATAAACTAAAAGTTAGGATTACTACAGAAATGCTTTTTGGCATAAGCCACACGTTCTTCCACTGAAACGGCAGGGCCTTTGATAGACTCAACATGTTGCAAGCGTTGTAAAATCCCTCTACCGTTTGCGGTTTGAATTGCAAGTCCTGGTCGAGCATTTAGCTCCAGTAGTAATGGACCTCGCTGCTTATCCAAAACCATATCGGTTCCTAAATAACCCAGTTCACACATTTCATAGGCACTGGATGCGGTATGAAGCAGGGTGTCCCAGTTTGGGACTTGAATTTGTGACAATTCAAATTGAGTATCAGGATGCTTTAAAACAGGTTCATCAAATTGAACAGCAAACAAACTTTTGCCTGTAGCAATATCTAAACCGACACCGACAGCGCCTTGGTGCAAATTAGCTTTGCCATCAGAAGCAGCTGTTGAGCAGCGTAGCATGCCCATTACTGGATAGCCTTTAAACACGATTAAGCGGATATCAGGCACGCCTTCGTAACTAAAACCATCAAAAACCGGATCGAACTCAATCAAGCCTTCAACAATGGCGACATCAGGGGTGCCGCCTAAAGAAAACAACCCACTTAAGATGTTGGAGACATGGCGATAAACTTCAGTCGGCGTCACTTCATCGCCATTAGGTTTATAATAGCGACCGCCTTCCACTTTAGTGATCACCAAAATCCCTTTACCGCCAGAACCTTTTGCTGGCTTTATCACAAAGCCAGTACGGTCGATGACCATTTGCGGAATATCATTGATTTTGTGCTGCTCTTCAACAACACCAATCAAGTCAGGTACGGCAATACCATTGGCTAAAGCTAATTGCTTAGTAATCAGCTTGTCATCCACGCGTTTGTAATATTTACGAGGATTATATTTTCCAATGTAATCGATATTACGCTTATTCATATTTAATACGCCTTTGCGGCGCAGCTCCCAAGGCCAGGCAAAGTTCATTACTGATCTCCAGCCAAAGGTTTAAAGCGTTTAAGCTCTGTGAGACGGTAGCCAGTGTATTGGCCCATCACTAACACCATTGCTAAAATCACTAAGTGAATACCTAAGAAGTTAAATACCCAATATTGGATCCAACTGTTACTCATAGCAAGGTAGGCTAAGGTGGCGACAAACAAGCTACCACCGCCGGCCATCACTACCGCTTTAGGGCCTTCTTCTTCCCATAAAATTGACATACGTTCAATGGTCCATGCCAAAATGATCATCGGGAAGAAGGTAATGGTTAAGCCTTCACTTAATCCCACTTTATAGGAAATAAGCGTAAACAAGCCAATAATAAATATCACTACAATAATGACCGCGGATATTCGGGATATGAGCAATAAGTTAAGTTGCGATAAATAGGAGCGGATCATCAAACCAAAGGCGACAATTAACAAGAAGCCAATTAAGCCGGTCAATAATGTGGTTTGAATAAAGGCTAATGCAATCAGTACCGGCATAAAGGTACCTGATGTCTTGATACCGATAATCACTCTTAAGAACACCACCACAAGCACGCCAATTGGGATCAATAAAATCCCTTTGAAGGTACTTTGTTCTTCTAGTGGTAATTGGTACAAAGAAAAATCCAGTGCATCTGAGTTTTTCATCATATCGATAGAGGTTGCCAGTGCTGAGCGTGTTTCTTGCAACATTGAAAAGTTAACTTGCGAGTTACTGCCACCAACAACATCTAACACCGATTGGTTATTGTGTTGCCATAAAACCAAGTTATCAGGACGGCCTTGTTTGTTGCCTTCAACATCAAATAAAACCCATTCACCATTATGATAAACCTGCACATAAGGATTGAGTTGCTGACGACGACGTTGGTCTTCTAGCATTAGACCACTCACTTGTTTTGCAGGAACGCCTTTAGAGTGCAGCATTTGCAAAAACAACTGGGTACGAGTGTTAACTGATAATAACAGTGCTAAATTCTGCGATTGATTAGTGTCGTTAATCACTGACATTAACTGCTGTGCGTAAGAAAGGTTATTAGCACTGCGCTGCCATACATCGTTCATGATTTGGTCAGCGGCGCCTTTTTCAGTGACTTGCCATAAAAAGGGTTCTGGTGTTTCAGGTACTTCATCTTGGGTGACGTCAAGTTGACCTGTCGGTACCAGTGTTACACGGTAATATAAGGATTGACGTCCAGAGGATTCACGAATTGACCAAACTGCTCTTCTGTCAGCCCCTTCTGAGATATTTAGACCATATCCCGGTGAGGTAGCATTTTCTGAAAGTACATCAAATGCAGGATCTTGTGGCAAAGAGAGTGATACTTCGGTTGGGTTATTATTACCATTAAACATCACTTTTGCTTCCACTGACCAGCTTTGAACCTGCTGACCAGGAAGGAAAGGGACGTTGTGTTCAACGCTGCGATAAATACTGGCTGCAGTACCGAATATAAATAATAACGCGACGAAGATAAAAAACGGTTTACGTGAATGCATTAGAAGTCCTATTTAACTTTTGTCGTTATTTGTTTGTCTTTTTTTCCATGAATATAGCTCTGGCCGACATCGACTACAGCAATATCTTTCATAAATTTACGACCAAGTAGTAAGGGATAATCTAAATGGCTACGATCGGTTAAGTTTAAGTCAGTTTCAGCGGCGTATTTACCAATTTGCAGGTGGGCATGAATAACGGGGCGGCGATCATCAGGTTGTTCTGCATCTTGTTTAATGCGCACAAAACGTTCAACTTTATGTTCAAAAGTATCCCCAGGTTGATCCTCTCCATTGATCATTACATCGAAGCGAACCCATTGAACGCCATTACGTTCAAATAACACAATATTGCGGGCATCTAATGATGACGATTCAGCGCCAGTATCAATACGCGTTGCAAAAGCGGCTTTTAATTCGTCAATAAAAACACTTTCTACTTCACCCAGAACAAACTTATCGGTTATTGCTGACTCAGGACACTGAGGTGGTTCATTTAATTGCGCTAATGCAACGGCATCAGCATCCATTTTTTCAGATTGTTTGGTAAGAGTATCGGTGATTTGTAACCTTAATTGTTGTACTTCTTCGTTTAAGGCAACAATTTCAGGTGTGGCGCTAATACATTGGCTATTAATCGCTTCAATAATAGCGGCCTGAGAACTGGCTAAATTTGAAGTAAACTCTTCACTACCAACCGGAGTTACTTTTTCTGTTGAAGCACAGCCGGTGATTAACGCGGCTGTACAAGATAAAATAAATACCTGCTTTAACATGATAATTCCTGTTATTTTAATAATCTAGGTTAAATTAAGTCGTGATTAGGTTGGTTCTTTATTGCAATAATCGTTGCACGTTTGGGTGCAGGGTAACCTTCTACCGTTAAACTAACATCATTTGGATCAAGATAATCCACTAACGACTCGTTTTTCATCCATTTAGTTGAGCGCTGTTCTGCCATAGAGGTGACATCAACATCGACACAACGGATATCGGTAAAATCGCATTTTTTAAGCCATAACATTAACGCATCAACGGAGGGTAAAAACCATACGTTGTTCATTTTGCCGTATCTGTCTTCTGGCACTAAAACCGCATTTTCATCACCATCGATAACTAAAGTTTCTAATACCAATTCGCCGCCCATACGCAGTTGATCACGTAACTGCATTAGATGGTCGATAGGTGAGCGGCGGTGATATAACACTCCCATAGAAAACACTGTATCAAACGCATCAAGTGCTGGCAGTTCTTCAATTCCTAATGGCAATAAATGAACAGGATGCTGATTACCCGCTAAACGCTTAACGGCTTCAAATTGGCATAAAAATAACGGCGAAGGGTCAATACCCACGACACGTTTTGCGCCAGCCCCTAGCATGCGCCACATATGGTAGCCGCTACCACAACCTACATCTAGCACGGTGCGATTCTCTAACGGTGAAATATGTGGTTTTACTCGATCCCATTTCCAGTCACTGCGCCATTCGGTATCGATATCAATACCATGAATATTAAAAGGACCTTTACGCCAAGGTTGAAACAAGCCTAAAAGGTTTTCAAGTTTTTCAGTTTGACCTGCAGTTAATTGGCTGCCATCGCCAATTTTGACACCATTGAATAAATCGATGCTTGTTGGAGTAGGGTAATTAAGTTTGTTAAGGACTTTTTCCCATTTAGGTAAATTGCCGTGTTTATGTTCACGTTGCCACTTTCCTAAAATAGCCGGTAATTCTTCCAACCAGTGTTGTAACGATGAGTCGGCAATTTGTTGATAAAAAGAGCTGAAACTAATCACTTGATAGCCACCATAGATGCGAAATTAAAACATTGGAACCATACAGTTGAATGACTAAAGCCATTATCAGTAAAGCGTTGTTGGTGGATTGTTAAACTGTCTGGGCGCATCACATTTTCAAGTGCGCTGCGTTTTTGGCTGATTTCTAACTCACTGTAGCCATTAGCACGTTTAAAATCGAGGTGTTGTTCATACAGCAATGATTGAATCACATCATCTTCAAAGCAGAGCTTTTCTGAGATCACTAAAATGCCGCCAGGCAATAAGCCTTGAAATATTTTTTTGATCAGGCTATCTCTATCTTGCACCGGTAAAAACTGTAAGGTGAAATTTAACACCACCATCGATGCATTGGTGATTTCTACATCTCTAATGTCACCACAAATTAACTCAACCTCAGTATCACTGACATAAGCCGCGAGATTTTCCTGACATCGAGAAACCATAGACTCGCTATTATCTACTGCGATAATACGGCATTGGCGTTGTTCAATTTGACGACGAATACTTAAGGTAGCAGAGCCTAAGGAGCTGCCTAAATCATAAATATTAGAATTTGGCGTTACATACCTATCAGCAAAATCACCTATCGTATTAATGATTTGTGCATAACCAGGTACAGAACGTCTGATCATATCGTTGAACACACCAGCGACGCGATTATCAAATTGAAAATCTGATATTTTGTCAGTTGCTGTGGCGTAAATTGTGTCTTGTTGAGAGTTCATCTGCAGTAACTTAGGAGTATTATAATGTCATTCTAGCTAATCCTAACAAATAGCAGCAAGTATCCCATTGGAATTTTTGTAAATTATTTTGTTTATTGGCTATTTTCTCGGTAAATTATTCACCTTGTTAGACAATTAGTCGATATAAAACGGTATGATGTACAGTAATTAAAAATAACCAACAAACACATAACCTTTTTCTTCAGAGAAAATACATCTTGCACAAGGGATAGCGCTTGAAGTTCACTCAATTTATATTTGTCATCATAGTCAGTTTAGTGCTCACCACTGCTACTTGGGCTAATGCCTCCTCAGATGAGATACTAGTAAGCTCACTACCGAAAACAATATCTATTTCAATGAGTGAAGACGCTTACCCTTATCAATTTGTTGATCAAAATGGTAACCCTTCGGGTTTGATGGTCGATTTATGGCACGAATGGTCAGTTAAGAGTGGTATTAAAGTGATTTTTAAGCCCATGCCATGGAAGGAGTCACTCTCTGCTGTTGAAGAAGGTAAGGTCGATGCCCATATAGGAATGGTAGTAAACGCGAAAAGAAAGACAAAATTTGCTTATGCCAATCAAATAACAACATTAAATAATTACGTTTACCTTCATAATGATATCGCCACTAAGAAAAGCATCACAGATTTAAAACCTTTTAAAATAGGGGTTATCGAAGGCACATCTCATCTCGATGATTTATTAGCCATTGAACCTAGTCTCACATTTAAAACCTTCAAAACTAAACGTGAACTCGTGGACGCGGTAATTGATGGCGAGCTATATGCTTTTGCTGCTATTCAAGGTTATTATCAAGGGATTCCGGTTAATTTTGATTTGGCCAATAAGTATCAAACTTCCGCTAGGATCTCAGTTAATACAGTTAATTTAGCGCCAGCGGTTGCCAAACGGCACAGTTATTGGGTTGCTGAAATTAACCAAGGTTTTGCGCAAATATCAGCGAAGGTGGTTGATGATATTGAGAAACGCTGGTTTGGCCTGAGACGTGAATCAGGCGGCTTAATGATCGCTATGCAAGTTGAAATTGAGCCGTTTGTTGATATAAACCCTGAAGGTCAACCCCATGGTTTGTTTGTTGATATTTGGCAGCTATGGTCAGAAAAAACGGGCATCAATATTAATTTCATTTCTAGCGATATGAACGGTAGCATTAACATGGTTAAGAAAGGGCTTGCCGATGTTCATATTGGTTATCCTGAAAGTGACACGATGAACACTGGGTTAAATCGAGCAAATCATTTATACACGGTTAAAAGTCGTTTTTTTAGTTACCAAAAAGAATTAACCAATATTAGTCAAGTTGATGGTAAACGCATTGGTATTTTTGCCACATCTCCTTATATTGTTGAACTGAGAACATTATTGCCTAATGCGCAGCTGCGGTATTACGATTCTATGGCTCAAATGGTCAAAGCGAGCCAAGACGGCGATATTGTCGGCTTTGTTGCATCGAGTGCGACTACGTCACATTACTTACTTAATAATAAAAAATGGGCAGATTTCAATCAGCTCACTTCAACTGAATTTAGCACCCAGATTTATAACCTCACCAATGTTGAAAACACAGAGCTTGCTGAGCGTATCACCAATGGTTTCAAGCTGATTAGTTTGCATGAACTAAATAAAATAGAGCGTAAATGGCTGGTTAATAATGACGACCGCACTTTTATTAGCCGTGATAAGCAAATATTTTTAAGTCATAACGAGCAAAAATATTTGGACTCCTTAGGTGCATTAAAATTGGGCTATTTAAACGACTGGGCACCAATGGAATATCAAAATGAACAGGGTGAGTTTTCTGGCGTTAACAGTGACGTCACTGACATTATCTCTAATCAATTAGGAATCGATATTATTCCAGTTGCTTATCAAGATTGGGATAGCCTTAACAATGATATTAAATCAGGAACCATACACATGGTCGCTAGTATGGCCAAGAGTAAATTGCAGCAGCCTACGCTCGAATTTACCGATGGTTACTGGCCATCTCCTTGGGCCATTGCCACCTCACTCACTGAGCAACCACTATTTAATTTAAGTCAATACACAAGTAAACGGATTGCTGTGGTCAAAGGGTACAGCATCAATAATCAATTAAGGCAACAATTTCCAGGCTTAAAGATCATGCCTGTGGCAGATGTCAAAAGTGGTTTAAAAGCCGTATCTACAGGTCAAGCTGATTTATTTATTGAGCAAGTGGTTACCTTGGCTTATGCACTTAATGAAGGTGGTTTCCCTGATTTAAAAATAGCACTGGTAGCGGATTTAGCAGAGCAAAAAAGTCATATTGGCGTCTATTCAGAACTTAAAAAGCTCATCCCACTAATTAATCGTGCCTTAGAAACTATTGATGAAACAAAGCAGCAGCAAATGTATCAGCAATGGGTGGCCATTGACTTAAGTAGCGAAGCGGATAAATATCAACATTGGTTTAAGATGCTGTTGATAGGGTTAGTTATTGTTAGCGCTATTACATTGTTGGTTATTTGGGGTAACAGGCGGCTGAAGGCAGAAGTGGAGCTTCGTAAACAAGCACAATTAGAAAGTAAATTTGCAGCTGAGCATGATCCTGTGACTCATTTACCTAATCGGTGTTTACTTGATGATAGATTAGCTTGCGCCGTCACCGCTCATCTAAGAGAACAACATAAATTTGCCATTTTATTTATTGATATCGATAAGTTTAAAGCAGTTAATGACACCTATGGCCATCATGTTGGTGATCAAGCATTAGTTGCTATAGCAAATAGCTTGAAAAAAGCGGTTAGAAAATCAGATACAGTTTCTCGATTTGGTGGTGATGAATTTGTCATACTACTGAATAATATCGATAACGCAGAAAGTGCAATTAAGGTGGCTGAAACCATTACTGCTAACCTAACAGAGCCTTTGAGGATTGATGGTATCAGTCTAACGCTTACTGCCAGTATCGGTATGGCGATTTATCCTGATGATGGTGATAACGCCATTGCATTGTTAAAGTGTGCTGATAAAAATATGTACCGCAACAAGAAAAGCGCTAACAACTTAGGTTACCAATAAGCTGAATAGTCTTGATTAATTTCTAACAAATAAACTTAAGGCTTGGCAGCGGTTAACCAAAAATGCAGCAGATCCACAAAAAAAGCATTGGATGATGCTTTTTTGCACGTTTATTGTGCTAACTTTTTCCTAAAGCCGCGTTAATTGCAGTAAACTATTTCAAAGCTTGTAGTAAAATAATGTTCGGATTTATTTATCACGTCATTGACGTTGTTTAAGTACTATAGTTGCTAGCATTATTTATCTAATGTTTAACAGAATTATTTTTTAGAACCTATTACCGAATTAAGGGTAGAGTTAAATGCGCAGTCAATATTGTGGAGACGTCAATAAGTCTCATCTTGGTCAAGAAGTCACCTTAGTAGGTTGGGTAAACCGTAGCCGTGATTTAGGTGGCGTGATTTTTTTAGATCTTCGTGACAGAGAAGGGATTGTACAAGTTGTTTATGATCCGGATTTAGAAGATGTTTTCAAGGTTGCCAGTAGTTTACGTGGTGAATTTTGTGTACAAGTAAAAGGCGTGGTGCGTGCAAGACCAGAAAGCCAAATTAATGCACAAATGAAAACCGGTGAAATTGAAGTATTAGGTAAAGACTTAGTCATTATCAATGCTTCTGCGCCGTTACCACTAAGCATGGATAACTACCAAAACAATAGTGAAGAGCAGCGTTTAAAATACCGCTACTTAGATTTACGTCGCCCAGAAATGGCTGACAGAATCGTATTTCGCTCTAAAGTGACTAGTGCTGTGCGTCGTTTCCTTGATGACAGCGGTTTTTTAGATATTGAAACGCCAATCTTAACCAAAGCTACACCAGAAGGCGCTCGTGATTATCTAGTTCCAAGCCGGACCTATAAAGGTCAATTCTTTGCCTTACCTCAGTCACCACAGTTGTTTAAGCAATTGTTAATGATGTCTGGTTTTGACCGTTATTACCAGATCGTAAAGTGTTTCCGTGATGAAGATTTACGTGCAGATCGCCAACCAGAATTTACTCAAATAGATATCGAAACTTCTTTCATGTCGTCAGATCAAGTGATGGCGAAAACTGAAGAAATGGTTCGTGGTTTATTTAACGACTTATTAAATGTCGATTTAGGTGAATTTCCACGTATGCCATATGCAGAAGCTATGGCACGTTTTGGTTCAGACAAGCCTGATTTACGTAACCCACTAGAGTTAGTGGACATCGCTGATTTGGTTAAAGACGTAGAATTTGCAGTATTCAGTGGTCCAGCTAACGATGTCGAAGGTCGTGTTGCGGCATTACGCATTCCAGCAGGCGCATCTTTGTCTCGCAAACAAATTGACAACTACACTAAGTACGCTGGCATCTATGGTGCTAAAGGCCTAGCGTGGATGAAGATTAACGACTTATCTGCTGGCATTGAAGGTATTCAATCACCAGTACTTAAATTCTTAAACGAAGAAATCGTTGACGAAATTATCAGTCGCACAGGTGCGCAAACTGGTGACATCGTGTTATTTGGCGCTGATAAAGCCAATGTTGTTGCTGAAGCAATGGGAGCACTACGTCTTAAAGCCGGTGAAGATTTTGACCTACTTGAAGGTGAATGGCGTCCATTGTGGGTTGTTGACTTCCCAATGTTTGAGAAAATTAATGGTGGTTTCCACGCTGTTCACCATCCGTTTACCGCAGCATGTGATGTTACCCCGGAGCAATTAGAAGCGGATCCAGCCGCTGCGATTTCAGATGCATACGATATGGTATTAAATGGCTGTGAATTAGGCGGTGGTTCAGTGCGTATTCATAATGCAGAGATGCAAAGCGCGGTATTCCGTATCTTAGGTATTTCAGATGAAGAAGCCAACGAGAAGTTTGGCTTCTTACTTGAAGCATTACGTTATGGTACACCACCTCATGCAGGTTTAGCCTTTGGTTTAGATCGCATTATCATGTTAATGACAGGTGCAAGCTCAATACGTGATGTAATGGCATTCCCTAAAACAACCACTGCGGCATGTCCGTTAACTAATGCCCCAGGTTTTGCTAACCCGCAGCAGTTAGTTGAATTAGGTATCAATGTTATTCCGCAAGAGAAGCCCGCTACTGAAGAGTAATCTAAAGTTTGGCTACATTGATAAAATAACAAACCGAGGCATATGCCTCGGTCTGTTTTTATAATACCTAAGTGTGTAATCTAACAGGTATTGAGACCGGAAATTTAAAGGACTTACCATGGCTGGACACAGTAAATGGGACAATATTAAGCATCGTAAAGCGGCCCAAGATGCCAAGCGTGGCAAATTATTCAGTAAATTTATTCGTGAGTTAACCGTTTCAGCACGAGAAGGCGGATCAGATCCAGATGCTAACCCGCGTCTACGCGCCGCAATAGACAAAGCTTTATCAAATAATATGACCCGAGACACGGTAGAGCGCGCAGTAAAACGTGGTGCCGGCGAGCTTGATGGTCAGCAGCTTGATACCATTATTTATGAAGGGTACGGCCCAGGTGGCACCGCAGTGATGGTTGAAACCATGACCGACAACAAAAACCGAACTGTCTCTGGCGTACGCAATGCATTCAGTAAGTCAGGTGGTAACCTAGGCACCGATGGTTCTGTCGCTTATATGTTTACAAAATCTGGGGTCATTTCATATCCAAATACTGTCGATGAAGATCAACTGATGGACGCTGCCTTAGAAGCGGGTGCAGATGATGTGGTTTCCCATGATAATGGTGCATTTGATGTACTCACCACGCCTGATGCATTTGGCAGTGTTAAAGATGCCCTAGATGCTGCTGGTTTTGAAGCAGTAAATGCCGAAGTCACCATGATTGCCGGTACTAAAGCCGATTTAGATGCTGATACCGCAGCTAAATTTATGCGCTTGATCGATAATTTAGAAGATCATGATGATGTTCAAGAGGTTTATCATAACGCTGAAATATCAGACGAAGTAATGGAAAGTCTAGGTTAAGGAAACCTTAAAACCGTGACAACAATATTAGGCATTGATCCTGGTTCACGAATTACCGGATACGGCGTCATCAAGTGCCAAGGCAGACAACAACTGTATTTAGGCAGTGGCTGTATTCGAACCTCAGCAGATGATTTGCCGACTCGATTAAAACAAGTTTTTGATGGCATTACAGAAATCATCAAGCAATACCAGCCGGATCAATTTGCCATTGAACGGGTTTTTATGGCAAAAAATGCCGATTCGGCTCTAAAGCTTGGGCAAGCACGCGGCGCCGCCATTGTGGCGGCCATGAATGCTAATTTGCCGGTTGCTGAATACAGTGCAACCCAAATTAAAAGTGCTGTTGTGGGGACGGGGCGCGCGCAAAAAGCGCAAGTTCAGCATATGATCCAGCAAATTTTTAAATTGCCTGCTGCGCCTCAAGCTGATGCTGCTGATGCACTTGGCGTTGCTATTTGTCACTACCACACTTATCAAAGTTTAATTGCGCTGGGTGGAAAAGCTCAAAGCCGCACATATGGAAGATACAAATGATTGGAAGATTATGCGGATTGGTGGTTGAGAAACAGGCCCCAGAAATTGTACTTGATGTTAATGGCGTTGGTTACGAGTTACAGGTACCAATGACCAGTTTTTACGAGTTACCGGAATTAAACCATACCGCAATGCTATACACCCACTTTGTGGTACGTGAGGATGCGCAATTACTTTATGGTTTTATTACTAAGCAAGAGCGGGCGTTATTTCGCTTATTAATAAAAACCAATGGTGTCGGCCCTAAACTGGCGCTTACCATTTTGTCAGGTATGACCGCTGGCGAGTTTGTTAATTGTGTTGAGCGTGATGATATCGTGACCTTAGTAAAACTTCCCGGTGTCGGTAAAAAAACTGCAGAACGCTTAGTTATTGAAATGCGCGATAAACTGAAAAGTTTACTCGAAGCTTCCGTTGGCTCCGAGCGTGAGTTTGCATTGCAAACTAACTATCAACCTGCAGTGGTTGAAAACAATGCCGAAGAAGATGCTATTGCCGCACTAGTATCATTAGGCTACAAACCCGCGCAAGCGAGTAAAGCGGTTATAACAGCTTATTCAGACGGCATGACCAGCGAAGTATTAATTAAAGCCGCGCTAAAATCGATGCTTTAACTCCGGTATTTAATTGCTTAATTAAAGAGATATAAATGATAGAAGCAGATCGCTTAATACAACCACAAGAATTTGAGCAAGAAGTACATATTGATAGGGCGATGCGCCCTAAAATGCTTGAAGACTATACAGGTCAAGATGATACTCGCGCCCAGCTTAAAGTGTTTATAGAGGCAGCGCTTAAACGTGAAGAGGCCTTAGATCATATGTTGATTTTTGGCCCTCCAGGTTTAGGTAAAACTACGCTTGCGATGATTGTTGCCAATGAAATGGGTGTAAATATTAAGTCTACTTCAGGACCTGTACTTGAAAAAGCGGGCGATCTCGCTGCACTACTGACAAACCTTGAACATGGTGATGTGCTATTTATCGATGAAATACACCGCTTAAGCCCAGTAGTGGAAGAAATTCTCTATCCTGCAATGGAAGATTATCAATTAGATATTATGATTGGTGAAGGACCTGCAGCACGTTCCATTAAACTGGATTTACCACCCTTTACTCTAATTGGCGCCACCACCCGAGCAGGGGCGTTAACGTCGCCTTTGCGCGCCCGTTTTGGTATTCCACTGCGTCTTGAGTTTTATAACGTAAAAGATCTTTGTACCATTGTGACTCGCTCAGCCAAAGTTATGGAATTACCCATCGATGAGCAGGGCGCCTTTGAAATTGCAAAACGCTCAAGGGGAACACCTCGTATCGCTAATCGTTTGTTAAGACGTGTTCGCGATTACGCTGAAGTAAAGCATGATGGCTTTGTAACTGCAGAGGTCGCACAAAAAGCGCTGGATTTACTTGATGTTGATTTAGAAGGCTTTGATTATCTAGACAGAAAATTATTATTAGCCATCATTGATAAGTTCATGGGCGGGCCAGTGGGTTTAGATAACCTTGCCGCAGCTATTGGTGAGGACAGAGAAACCATTGAGGATGTATTAGAGCCATTTTTAATCCAACAAGGCTTTATACAAAGAACACCACGTGGCCGAATTGCAACAGATAGAGCATATCTGCACTTTGATATCATAAAACCAGCAGTTTAATTTGTTGTAATAAAAATGGAAAGCTAAGGCTTTCCTTTTTTTTTACTTATAAATAATGGCGCAGTATTGAATAAATATTCATTATTAACTTATCGACGAATTGTAACATTTATAAATGATTAAAAATAAAACATACCGGATGGCATAATACTCAATTGTTAAATTGTAATAACCTAACACCTGCTTGTGTTGTACTTGTTAAAACCTAATGCTATTTAATTGAGCCATACAAACAATCCTACAGATAAAATTACCTTTCATTGTTATAAATATACTTGTTTAAATAATAACCACAGTTAATAATTCTATAAAGACCCAGTACTGGTGCGGGTTACAGTGTTTTAGATCCTAAACAGATCTTAAACTGAATAAAAACTGACTAAATAAATTTTATATGGCGCAAGCTTCAATAATATTGTGTGATCATTGTCACATATATTCGTTTTGATAAGTATTAAAAATGTTATTTTTGCACTAGATGATAACACTTTATTTGATGGTTATTGGCAGTGTTATTCACTGCTAAGTAAAATAAATTCTATTTTAGCGCGATAGCTACTTATTAGTGTTAACACTTGCACTTGTAAGTTATTAACAAGATAACGGTCAAAAGTTAAAGGTTAGTGGTTTGACGAAATATCTCTGGTTATACAGTATCTAGTTCAACGCAAATTTAAATACTTATTTAATTGCGTACATAGAATAAGAAAAGATATCACCAGGGAGCTACAAATGCTTAAAAGATCTAAATTATCAAACAGCGTAAACGTCGCGTTATTAGCGTCAGTTTCAGCTGCTTCAGCCGTTTCGGTAAGTGCTTACGCAGCAGAAGAATCTGCTAACGTAGAAAGAATTGCAGTAACGGGCTCCCGTATTCAACGTCAAGATATGGAAACAGCATCGCCTGTAACAGTCATTGATGCCGCTGCAATTCGTTCAGAAGGTTTCACAACAGTTGATGAGCTATTACAAGCTCAAACGTCAATGGCAGGTGCCGCTGTAGGTTCAAGTACCAACAATGGTTCAGATGGTGTTGCGCAAGTTGACTTACGCGGTATGGGTTCACAACGTACGTTAGTATTGTTAAATGGCCGTCGTATGGTTAACTCAGGTTCTGGTGCTGATAGTGCCGTAGATTTAAATTCTATCCCGGTTGCCATGATTGCCCGCGTTGAAATCTTAAAGGATGGCGCATCAGCCGTTTATGGTTCTGATGCAATAGCTGGCGTAGTAAACATTATCACTAAGAAAGATTTCGAAGGTTTTCAGGTTGACGTCCTAGGCGGTATGACTGATAAGAGTGATGGTGAAAACGGCGAAATCAGTGCACTTTATGGATTTAATACCGATACAGGTAACTATACCTTTGGTGCTGCTTATTCTAAACGAGAAGGTGTAATTCAATCTGATCGTGATTGGAGTGATGCCGGTAATAGCTCATTTACTCCGCAAGGTGGTTTTATTGGTGATGGTATCGATAAAGATGGTAACCCTATAAGAGAAATGAAAAATTTCGATGGCACTGATTGGGTGTCTCAAGATTCTGGTTACGATTATACTCAAGATAGTTGGTTTCAAACACCTAGTGAACGTTACAGCATTTTTGCTAACATGGTTCAAGAGTTAGGAAATGATATCGTTCTAACTGGTGATTTCTTGTACACAAATCGTCAGTCTAGTCAACAATTAGCAGCTCAGCCAGCTGATATTATGCTAAATGTCTGTGGTGCTGATGGTATTGCCGATGATGTTTCTTGTATGACCCTTGATCAAAGTATGATTGATGGTGGAATTTCAGCAGACAAAACTGGACGAGTTAATTATCGAAAACGAATGAATGATGTTGGTCCACGTATTTATTCTCAAGATACTGATACATATAGAATATCAGCAGGGTTAGCTGGTTATGTTGATATAAATACAGGTATGGACTGGGATGTTTCTTATACCTATGGAAATAATAAGGCTAAAACTTCTGTAGCTAACTCTATTAATGCCGTTAACATGGAAAATTCAATTTATGACAATCAAGAAGCATGGTTTAGTGGTAATCCATTATCTCAAGCTATTATTGATGATGTCAGCTACCTTGAACAAGCTGATGGTGGTAATGAGCAACATACTTTATCCGCAGGACTAACGGGTGAATTATTTGATCTAGATGCCGGTGCAGTGGCATTCGCTATTGGTGCAGAATACCGTCATGAAAGTGGGTACTACAACCCAGATCCAGTGATTGTTGCTGGTGACGGTACTGCGGCTAAGCAAGCCGCAACAGACGGTAGTTACAGTGTACTATCAGTTTTTCAGGAAGTAAGCGTACCGTTTACTGATAAATTAACCGGTGAATTTGCATTACGCTTTGATGATTACTCAACATTTGGTAATGCGACGACATGGAAAATAGGTTTAACTTACGAAGCTACAGATGACTTAATGCTGCGTACAGTTGCAGCCACAGGCTTCCGTGCACCGAGTGTTTCAGAGTTATACGGCGGTAACACAGGTTCTTTTGATTATCTAAGCGACCCTGCTAAAGTAGCGCAAGACCCTCAAATTCTAGTGAACTACACTTCTGATGAAGACTTACAACCTGAAGAATCTGAATCGTATACGGCCGGTTTAGTTTACTCTCCACACTATATTGATGGCATGTCAATTACTGTTGATTACTGGAGATTTAAAGTCACTAATGCTATTTCAAGAAGAAATATCCAGTCTGAAATGAATAGCTGCTATGGCGGTGTTAGTGAATCTTGTGAATTAATTAATGTTACCCATGAAAATGCACTTATAGGTGACTGGACTGGCTTAACCAATCAATTAACTAACATTGGTTACCAAGATACTTCTGGTATTGATTTCAACCTTGCTTATACTTTTGAAGGGTTAGGTTTAGATTGGAGAATAAACAACGATACGACTTATCTTTTAAACTTTGAACAAGATAACGAAGATTACACTGGTACAATCGATGGTAACTTTGGTGCTTATGCGAACTTAAGAAATAACTTCAGTATTCAAGCATCACGCGGAGACTGGAGCGTAATGTACTTTAACCGTTATATTGGTGCGATGGATGACCATTATACAGCATATGATGATAATGATGATCCTTATGCAGCTCTTAGAGAATCTAAGTCAGTGTTATACCACAATATATCAGGTTCTTATCATATTAATGATGATATGACATTGAGTATGGGTGTTAAAAACCTAACGGATGAAGAACCATCTACTGTTTCTAACGGAAGTGACGGCGGAACAGTGCCAGAAGTATACGACGTTATTGGTCGTCAATACTATGCTGGTTTCTCAATGAAGTTCTAGGCAATAAAACTTACTTGAGCCCAATAAAAAGCCAGCTAACGCTGGCTTTTTTGTATTTCAACTTAGTGACAATCTCAGCTAGCTAACTTAGTGACTAACCTAAGCCCTGAGTCGCTGACTTCATTTGGATGAGTTCTATTTTGTAACCATCTGGGTCTTCTACAAAGGCAATTTCGGTGCTTCCACCTGCAACAGGGCCTGGTGCGCGAGTGATATTGGCGCCAGCAGCTGCAATGGCTTCACAGCGGGCGTATATGTCTTCTTCGCCAATAGCTAAATGCCCAAAACCTGTACCCAAATCGTAGCTCTCAGTACCCCAGTTATAAGTTAATTCAACTACAGCTTGTCCAGTTGACTCATCCCCATAACCGACAAAGGCGAGGGTATATTGATATTGCTTGTTTTCTGATTTTCGTAATAATTTCATCCCCATAACTTGGGTATAAAACTCAATGCTACGGTCAAGGTTGCCGACACGGATCATGGTATGAAGAAGTTGTGACATAATATTCTCTATAATTGAATGTATGTAAGTAACTGTTCAAGCATAACAAATTTTCATCTGAGATATAAAATTGATTTCAGGTTAAAATTTACGTTTTAGTTCACAGTTTTGTTGTTAAACAATAGGAAAATAATTATTAAAAGCTAAAATTAACTTATATTCATTTGGAGACAAGATAATGACAACAGAACTAAAAATGGCTCTTGGTACCTCAGTAGTAATCGCAGTATGTTTCAGCGCATTTTTTGTATCAATGTTTTAAAACTTGCTGAAAATATTCACAAAAAAACCGCTTATAGCGGTTTTTTTGTGCCTTAAATTTGACTTGGCCAAACTAAGTACCTGATTGCTTCTTTTTATGGGTAAATTTTGCAGCTTTAGCAAATATGTTAGCTAAGCAAGAACACAATGGTGCTGAAAACATATAAGGTATTTTTAGTTTATTAATCAGCACTAAAACAGCCAGCGGTGCTAACAGGGCAAAGATAAAACCGATAACAAGCTGTTCGATAAAAGAGTGTATGCCTAGTTGACTTAGTAGTGCTCTAGCGGCTCCGCCCGCAACAACATGCATCAGATATATTGCCATTGAACAGCGACCTAAATAAGCAAAAAAACTTAGGTTAAATTTTGCCAGATGAATAGATAAAGAAACGATAAAACCAATTGAAATTATAGCCAGTAACAAAGATTGTATACCTCTATCACGATATTCTAATGACAGATAACCGTGAAATATCCATTGCCCTAATATGAAAGCCAAAAATAATCCGACAAGGGCTAATTTGCTATCAAGCCACTGCGTTTTTATATGCAGTGAAAAAATAATTCCTAGCGCGAAAAAAGCTGTGTTTTCAGTAATATAATTGATTATTTTATCATCTGAAATCATCGAGCTAGTTAAGTACATTATAATGCTGAAAATGCCAAATACAGCGCTGAAGCGTTGTGGTAATAAACGATATGCTAGCGTCGATAATGCAAAGATTAACAATAAAGCATATAAGAACCAAAAATGTGCTCTAGGGGCCCACAACAGTGAAAGGACGTCAGTAAAAGAGGGACTTCCATTGGTGTAGCTAGGTAAAAGTAATTCTAATGAACCTTGTAACATTGACCACAATAAGTAGGGGTAAAAGATAGTATCAATTTTACTGAAAACTAATTTTTTCGGTCCTCTTTTTTGTAATGATGTAACAAAGAATAACCCTGATAAAAAGAAAAAAAGCGGCATGTGAAAACTATAAACTAGGCTATCAGCAATTTTGTAAAAAGGAACGGGTAAGTCTATGCCCGAATGATAAATGCCACGGACTACATGTCCATACACCACTAACATAATGCCTATTGCTTTAGCGTATTCAACCCAAGCTGTGTCTTTCTGTGTCACGAAATGTCCTTTTCTAAATGTTGTGCTTTAAACCACAAATAATTCTTGCTACGCATTGAGTATTTAGATGAATTAGCTGTAAAGGTTATGACGGATAGCTGCAAGTATCATTAGCTTATAATGATAGCAAAATAGATCACAGTATTAACATTTTATTAATGCAAAAGTATTAACTGATTTGGGCGCGGGATTGTATTTACAGGATGGTATTTAACAGTTTAACCATTGCCAATTGGAAGGCAATGGTTCGTAGAGATGCTCTAATAAAAAGTACTAAAAAGATAGCATTAGATGATTAATCTTCTGGGTAAACCTTATCTTTGTATTCGCAAAGGTTTTCTATCATACAGCTACCACAGCGAGGCTTGCGGGCGATGCAGGTATAGCGTCCATGTAAAATAAACCAGTGATGAACATCGACTTTAAATTCGGCAGGGGTGACTTTCAGCATTTTTTCTTCTACTTGGTCGACATTTTTACCCATGGCAAATTTAGTGCGATTTGCCATACGAAAAATATGGGTATCAACAGCGATGGTGGCCAGCCAAAAGACGGTGAAACTAGACGTTGTTATAGTAATGTAATGGGCTAGTGTTAACTCTTTCATCATGGTAAAAATAATGAGCCATACACATTCAAAGCCTCTACTGTACAGTTATATACGCTTCTCAACTATGGAGCAGGCTAAAAGTCAGTCTCTTAATCGTCAAGTGAGTTATGCCAAAGAAGTTGCTAAAGAAAAAGGCTTGGAGCTTGATGATTCTCTTACTATGCGTGATATGGGGTTAAGTGCCTACAATGGTGCAAATATTAAAAAAGGTGCCCTAGGTGTTTTTCTAGTTGCTGTTGAACAAGGCCTTGTGCCTTCGGGTTCTATATTGGTGATTGAAAGCCTAGATCGTCTTTCTAGGGCTGCACCTCTTGAAAGTCAGGGTATTATTGCCCAGATTATCAATGCGGATATCACAGTAATCACAGCTGTTGATCGCAAAGAATATAATAAGAGGACAATTAAAGAAAATTCAATGGATTTAGTTTTTATAATCCTTGTTTTGATCCGTGCACATGAAGAAAGTGAAACTAAGTCAATCCGCGTTCGCTCAGCTTTGACTAAACAATGTAATGATTGGTTAGAAGGCAAAAGGGGCTTTCGTATAAAATGTGGTAAGGCTCCTAAATGGTGTGTTTGGGATGAAGAGTTAAAACAATTCACACTTGATACACTCGAAGAAGCTATCATGATCCGTAAAATTGAGCTCTATATTAAAGGTCTCGGAGGGTTAAAAATAGCTGAACTGCTAAATGATGAATTCGGCAAAGGTACTGTTCACCATACTGGCGCTAATGTTTATAAGGAAGTAAAACGCCGCTCTCTACTAGGTGAATTGAATGTCAAAGTTGGTGATATTGATTATGTACTTAAAGATTATTATCCGGCCTTGATAAGTGAAGAAGAATTTAATCTGTTGATTGCCAATTCTAGTAAGCGCGGAGCGATTAAACATTCGCAAAAGTTTGTCGGTATTTTAACAGGTATAGATGTTTTTAAGTGTAGTTACTGTGGTAAATCAGTGGGGTCGCATGTTATTTATCGAAAGAAGGATCTTAGCCAAGTACCAAGTAGTCATAAACGTTACGGTTGCGTTGAGGCAAGGAGGAATAATAATTGCGTTATGACGTCGACTTTACAGATCGAGATTGTAGAAGATGCAGTTGTGAAATTTTGCCAAGATAAAGTTAATTTGCAGCGAATATTACTTAATAGCACTGACCATGAATCTATTCGCTTAGAAGGATCTAATTTAGAGTCTCAACTTTCTCAACTTACAAGTAAAATCGACAATCTAGTAGACGTTCTAACAAAATTTGGGGATAAATCTCCAGATTCCATTGCTCCAGCAATGAGAAAACTAGAGTCTGAATCAAAAGATATTATTAGCAAAATACAGCAGAATAAAAATAAACAGCTAAAAATAGCAAATTCATCTCGAGATGAAGTTACAGATCGTTGGCTTAAATTAACTGACAATTTAAACGAACTTGGTGGAGAAGAAAGGCTTGCTATTCGTCAATTGGTGAAAGATACGTTTAAAAGTATTACTATGCAGATCCATACAAGCTCCAATCAGGAAGAAACTGGCTTATCAAGTGTTTTTAATCAATTGCTTGGGGAAAAAACTGCAAGCAGTTTTGATCTGACTTTTGTATTTCATAATGACAATAAAAGGATTATTCGTTTCAATAAACATACTGGTCAAATGATGAAAGGAGTTGATTTAGTGGAATGGAGGGTGTAACAGATTCTAGAAGTTATATAGGTACTATCTTTTCTAATACAACTGGTTTTATCGTAACTTAGAGTCAAAAATTTAATTCATTTCTGTCCAGGTACGTCTTAGAGTGATCAGTCTAAGACGTAATTGCCCCATTATGTTTAACTTAAATGTTCTAAAAGTCAGCTTTGAGCGAACCAGACATTGACCGTTAAGATTTTACGGCAGCAATTAGCTAAAACCTGACCTTAGCTTTTGAGGTACTAACGTCAATTCATTGAGCCTAGAAAGGGAAAAATAGAATTAAAAAAACCGTCGATAAAATATATTATCGACGGTTTTATTATGCAATTATCCAAATGAACACTATGTTGCTTTTAGTACCATTTTAGCGGTTTGAGTTAATTGACCTAACGTGATATCAAATACTCTTCGAATAAATTTATAAGTACAATTGGAATCGAGCCATATTCACCTGAAAATACTAACATATGACCTATAAGAGGCTTTGTGCCCATGTCCTTGATAATCTTATTTTGATGGGGCTTCCAGTTAATTCTGCTTGATTGCTTGTCTTGCTGCTTTTTGTAAACGGCCGATAGTGACACTAAACACCCATCGAATAAATTTTTCGGTGAATTCTATAGGTACGCTGACACCTTTACCTGCAAAAGCTAACATACACGCAAGTAATCCTCTTAATGGCTCGGTTTGCTCTGTTTTTATTTTTGCAATATCCGCGAGGGTGCGCGCCATAACATCGTACACAGTGCCAATAGTGGTACCTGCAACTTGTAGGCTGGCAATAATACCAGTAGCGCCACCATCTATCATTACCGTCATTATCGCTGCAGCGATTTTATCAGCCCAATGAGTAGAGTATGTAGTATGCAAACGGTTGTTATAATTGAGTATTACACGTTGGCTAACCGAAGTAGCAGCCTGACGATATAAACCTTCCCAACTGCTGTGATTAGCGGTATTAATATAACCTGGACCATCAGGCATGGAATGAGCAGAAAGGTCGATACCTTGAGCGCGCGATAATACATATTCATTACCATTTAATGGCGCATGATAAAACGGCCACAGCGGTATTTTAGGTACGGGATCAGCTCCGTGTACACACCTAAACATTTTATCAACGCGGGCACTGTGATGTATGGCAAAGTCTTTTTGACCTACGCGCGGCGCGCCAAAGGTGTATAAATAAACTGTTTTCTTAAATTCTGTTTTTATCCAGTCTGCGGCCAGTGTTGCTAAACCGCCACCTAAACTATGCCCCACACAATGTACAATGCCTTGCTGCTTTCTGACTTCGGGTTGATCAAAGTAATCATAAAGAGAAGGTCTTAACGAGGCAAAACTGCGCTGAAACCCCGTATGGACAGCATGACTATTGTCGCTATTAGTACTATGACAAGTAATATCGGTTAACGCATCGGCTAAAGAATCTGTTCCTCGAAAAGCGACCACATGATCATCTTTGTGTAGTGTGCTATGTCCTTGGCCAATTAAAGCAAAACCTGTTTCTTGTCGCCAAAAAAAACCACCTGAGGTACCTTTGTGAACACCTTTAGATAGGTTAAATTTAAAATTGCTTTTTGTTTCTGGATCTAGTCCTAAATTTGCACCTTTAATTAAAGGACCTTTTATTCCATATGATACTAATGCTAAATTTGAAGCTACACGTGGTGATATTGCAGTCATAATGTTTCCTTACGTTATGAATTTATAAAAAGTAATAATTTTGCTTTAATTAACTTCAGCGTATGAGGTAATTAATTCATTATTGTAATAGGTCGAAATTAACTCGCCTTGCCAGTAGCAAATAGTGCTTACGTTTTGTCGTTCCATCCCCCCGTAGCTGGATGTGTCAATTAAGTGTTGTACTTCTTTATTTTGTAAATCACCATTTAGCTGCAACAGCAAATCAGACATGGGTGGCATAGGTTCCCAAACTTTTCGAGTACCCCATAGTCGATATAGTTTATCACCACGTTCCACATATACAATTTGCATAACAAGCTGATTTTGCCCAAAAATATCACCAGGCATACGAGATTTAACGATCATCGGCTGAAAGGTAAATTCACCATTTTCATTAGTAAAAGTATGTTCTAGTTGTTCTTTTCCTTTTTCATACCCTTCGTAAGAAAGGCTGCGTGCGACTTGCATTCCGACTACAGGTTCGCCACCATCGGTAATACGTCCACGTACTTCTGGTGACATTTCTACCGTATGTCGTTTAAAAAAACCAAACATGGCTTGACTCTCCGTAGAGCAAATAAATAGAGCTATAAGGGTACAAAACAGAATAAATAAGCTGATAGGAGAAAGTAATTTACGATACGATTGATCCTTCAACATAATAACATCCTCCTTTGACGTTATGCTTAATACTAAGCTGAATATTATAATAAGCTATTTAATGTAAATCAATAAGTCACTAAT
>NZ_MCTY01000196.1:0-102874 GCF_002873635.1 Shewanella sp. 10N.286.52.B9 | reverse complement strand
ATTTTTAAAGTTTGTAAAAGCACTGGACTTAAAATGTTCGGTGCTTTTTTATATTTAATAGTAAGTTAAAAACAAATTGAACAATAAGCAAGGCGTGACATTAAAAGTATCGTTGTTTGTTTTTTACTTGGCTGGTGTCATAGATAAATCGAATGTTTTACTAAGAATGTTTACTATTTAACCTTTTAAAACATTTGTAATGACGAACCCTTCATTTTCTCTAGTTTTTGATGTTCTCAATTGTTGACACAGGTCAACATTTTGTGAAATGATGCGAGCGGGTCTATGCCTTAGCGGGTATAGAATAGGGAAGAAAAAACTAACAATCACAAGAGAAAGATACACTTAGTGAGTGCAACATCGGTTAACAATAAAATCGCAGTTGTTACTTTTGAGTTAAAGCTTTCTAATTCACTATAAATTGGTTGGGAACTATGTCCAAGGTAAGCAATAGAACAAAAATCGCTACTGCACTTGTTGGCGCGCTTGCATTAGCTAGCAGCAACTTCGTGATTGCAGATCCTCTAAGTGACGTACAAAAAGCAGACGGCAAAATTCATGCTGATGCTGCTGCGTCGCAAAACAAAGTTGATAAGTATTTTGATCAAGCACAAGATATGCTTTTTGAGTATGGCTCAGTTGCTGACGAACGCGAATCTTTAAAATCATACAATGACTATGTTGCCGGATTGGTTGCAGACCAACAGGCGACAATGAAACTTATCCAAGACGATATCGACGGTGTTGATGCTCTTAGACAAGGTGTTGTTCCTTTAATGTTTAAAATGGTAGACGCTTTAGAGCAATTTATCGCTTTAGACTTACCATTTAACAAAGACGCTCGTGAAGCTCGTGTTCAACGCTTAAAAGATACATTAAATAGCGCTGAAGTAACACTTGCTGAAAAGTACCGCTTGATCTTAGATGCGTATAACATTGAACGTGAATATGGTTCTAAGTTAATTGCAGAAACTGGTCAATTACAAATTGATGGTAAAGAAATTCTAGTTGATTTCTTAAACTTCGGTCGTGTAAGCCTATACGCTCAAAGCCAAGACCAAAAGTCAGCTTGGATGTATAACGCAGAAACTAAAGGTTGGGATGTGTTAGAAGATAGCTATCTTCGTAACTTAAGCAAAGCTATTAAACAGGCTCGTGGTCAAGGTGCTCCTGATCTATTCGCCTTACCAATCCCTGCTGCGGAGGCTGCACAATAATGAAAAAGTTTATTACTACAGCAATCGTTGCTGCAACTCTGTCACTAACATCAGGTATGGTTAGCGCTGCAGATGCACCAAAAACGATTGAACAACTATTAAAGCAAGTTCAAACAGACCGTGCTAATGCGACTAAAACCAATAAAAAGCGTGAAGCAGAGTTCTTAAATGAGCGTGGCGATAAAGCTGCTCTTCTTAAACGTGAAAAATCAGCGCTTGCAGCTGAAAGACAACGTGGTAAAGATCTAGCGCAAGCATTTACTGATAACGAACGTAAAATCGCACAATTAGAAGAAGATCGTAAGATTGCTTCTGGTGACTTAGGCGAAATGTTCGGTGTTGTTAAAGGTGAAGCAGGTGACTTTGCTGGTAAGTTAGTTGGTTCTAACATTACTGCACAGTTCCCTGGCCGTGATGCATTTATTGCAGAACTTGGTGCTCGTAAAGAACTTCCAAAAATTAATGAGCTAGAACAATTCTGGGAAGCTCAACTTTTTGAAATGGTCGAATCTGGTAAAGTTGTTACTTTCGATGCTGATGTAACAGGTTTAGATGGCGGTGTTACTAATACTACAGTTACTCGTGTTGGTGCATATAACTTACTTGCTGATGGCAAATACGTTGTTTACAACGCTGACCTTGGTCTAATCCAAGAGCTTTCACAGCAACCAGGTAGTGCACAAGTATCAAGTGTTAAGTCATTTACAAGTGCGACTTCTGGCTATGAAAAGCTGTTTGTTGACCCTGCACGTGGTGTGTTACTAAGTGTATTCACTCAAAAAGCGACAATCGAAGAGCGTATTGAAGCGGGTGGACCAATTGGTTACATCATCATCGGTTTACTTGTTCTTGGTGCGCTAATTTCAATTGAGCGTTTAGTTACTCTTTATATTGTTGGTGCTAAAGTTAAAGCTCAACGTAAAGATACTGCAAACCCAGGTAATAACGCATTAGGTCGTGTACTTAAAGTTTATCAAGAAAACAAAGACGTTGATGTTGAAACGCTTGAACTTAAACTTGATGAAGCTATTTTGAAAGAAACGCCAGCTCTAGAAGCACGTATTTCAATCATTAAAGTTCTAGCAGCTATCGCGCCTATGATGGGTCTACTTGGTACAGTAACCGGTATGATTGCAACCTTCCAAACAATTCAATTGTTCGGTACTGGTGATCCACGTCTAATGGCAGGTGGTATCTCTATGGCATTGATGACAACGGTACAAGGTCTTGTTGCTGCACTTCCTCTAATGCTTATGCACGCAGTTGTTATCGCTCGTAGCAAGTCAGTAGTTCAAGTTCTTGAAGAACAAAGCGCTGGTATCATTGCAGAGCACGCTGAGAAGAGGGCTGACTAATGATGCTAATCCTGATGGATGTTTGGGACTCTGTCAGGGGCTTCATGGCCACCGGAGGAGATATCCTCTGGTTGGTAGCGGCAGTGCTATTTCTAATGTGGGTGTTAATGCTTGAGCGTTTTTGGTATATCAATTTAACTGCACCAAAAGAGCATAAAGCGATTATCAACGCATGGAATAATAGAGAGGATTCAACCTCTTGGTATGCACACCGTATCCGTGAAGCTTGGGTGTCCCAAGCTAAGCAAGATATGAATGCTCGTATGCTGCTTATCAAAACATTAGTAGCCATTTGTCCAATGATTGGTCTACTAGGTACCGTAACCGGAATGATAGCAGTGTTCGATGTGATGGCAGTTCATGGTACGAGTAACGCTCGTATGATGGCGGCTGGTATTTCAATGGCAACCATGCCGACAATGGCAGGAATGGTAGCAGCACTATCAGGTGTATTTTTTAGCACTCGATTAGATGCAAAATTGAAAATTAGTCTCGAAAAGCTAAAAGATAGCTTGCCACACCACTAGAGAGAGTATTGAAAATGGCACGTAAAAAGCATTTTAGTGTAGAAGAAGAAGCACAAGTAGATATGACTCCGATGCTCGACATCGTGTTTATCATGTTGATCTTCTTTATTGTGACGACTTCGTTCATTAAGCCATCAGGTCTTGATTATAAGAAACCTGAAGCTTCTACAGCGACACAACAAAAATCTGCAAACATCTTTATTGGTGTGAGTAAGACAGGCGTAATTAAGATGGAAAACCGTCAGGTTGACATCGAGCGTGTAACAGCGAACGTAGAGCGTATGTTAGCTGAAGCACCAGAAGCGGCTGTATTAATCGAAGCAGACCAAGAAGCAGAACATGGCCTTGTAGTTAAGGTTATGGACAACGTAAAGAAAGCGGGTATCGATAAAATCTCGATTTCAGCGGGGAAAGACTAATATGCTGAGAGCAATAGTATCACTCATAGTTGGTGCTGCTGTTACTTTCGCCCTGTTTGTCTTCATGGCCTTCTTGGTCGGTGGCGGCGCTAAACGCGCCGACACTTCAACTGATTCTCCTATTATTGAGATCAGTATGGATAAGCAGGATACGAAAGTGCAGGATAAGCCTAGGGTTAAACCTAAGCCACCAGCACCACCTGAGCAACCACCGAAACCGGATACTACTCCGCCAGATACGTCATCAGATATTGATACGAATATGGCATTTAACATGAGTGGTGTTGTCGCTGGCGGTGCTAGCACAGGTTTTAAACTTGGTAACATGATGACACGTGACGGTGATGCAACACCAATTGTACGTATTGATCCTCAATACCCAATTGCTGCAGCACGTGATGGTAAAGAAGGTTATGTACAACTTTCATTTACCATCAACGAATTAGGTGGCATCGAAGACGTTAAAGTTATTAAAGCAGAACCTAAACGTATTTTTGACCGCGAAGCAGTTCGTGCGTTAAAGAAATGGAAATACAAGCCTAAAATCATTGATGGTAAGGCTATGAAGGTTCCTGGTATGACTGTACAACTTGATTTCACATTGGATAAAGGAGGTAGATAATGCGTAAAGTAAATAAAATCGCTAGTGCGTTGCTACTAACTTTGTGTGGTAGTTCGCTACTCACAGTTTCAACTGCTCAAGCAGCTGAAAAATGTCCAATTGATGAGCGTCAATCTCGTGCAGTTGGTGCTAGTGCTGGTAAGAAAGTTCAAAAAGCTTTCGAAGAATACACAGAAGGACGTTTGGACCAAGCAATTGAAATTTTGCTTGAAGTGAATACCAAAAATGATTTTGATGCAGCGTATATAGGACGAATGATCGGTTCTTTCTATGCTGAAAAAGGTCAAATGGCAACGTCAATCAAGTATTTAAAAACAGCAGTAGATGCTGACATTCTTGGTGGTACAGATCACGCAGCAACATTACGTTTGTATGCTGACTTATTACTACAAGAAAAGAAGTTTAAAGACGCTATTCCTTACTACTACAAGTGGATGGACTTTACTTGTAAAGTCGACCCTGTTGTATACCGTCGTATCGGTATTGCATACAGCGAACTTAAGCAGTGGGATAAAGTACTTGAAGTTGCCGATAAAGGACTTTCTCTAGTAGAGAAGCCTGATAAAGGCCTTTATCAAATGAAATTAACTGCATACTTCAATCAAAAGAAGTATAAAGAAGCGGTAAAGGTACTCGAAATTATGGTACCGCTGTTCCAAGACGATAAACGTTTATGGGTACAGTTAGCGCAATTTTATTTGATGACTGAAGACTATACCAAGTCATTGCAAACTTATGATTTAGCTTATAAAAATGGTTTTTTAGAAACTGACGCTAACATTACTCGATTAGCACAACTTATGTCGCAAAATGGTGCGCCGTATAACGCTGCTAAGCTTTATGAAAAGCACATGAAATCGGGAATGATTAAAGAGACTGAAAAGTCGATTAAAATCTTAGCGGGTTTCTACCATAATGCTAAAAACTTCAAGCAAGCAGCCAAATTATATGGTCAAGCTGCTGAGTTATCTGGTGATGCTGAGTTATACCTTAAACAAGGTAAAATTCTTGCTATCGCTGAAGAGCCTAAAGCTGCAATTCCTGTGTTTGAAAAAGCACTTGCAGCAGGTTTGGATGAGCCAGGTGAAGCTGAACTTGAGTTAACTTTAGCCCATTTAAGTTTGAAGCAATATAAGTCTGCTTATAAGCGCGCAAATCGTGCTGCTAAACACAGCAAAACGAAGCGCAGCGCTAACAGCTATATTTCTTATATCAAAGAAAAAGCGCGAATTAACAATATTACTTTGTAATCTGGTTAATTTGAAAAAAGCCCCTTTCAAGGGGCTTTTTTTTTGAGTCGCATTTTTAGGTATAAAGAGAATAGATTGTTATTCTCAGTTACAATTATTTGCTAACTAATAACAACTAATTGCGATACATTGTAAATAATAACTAAAAAGATAAATCATATTTTAAGGCCGCTAAATTTGTGGCTCTGACAGGGATCTGATGATGAAAAAAACATTACTGACCGTTGCTATTGCTTCTTTATTATCGCTTCAAGCATGCAGCGAGCAAACAAGTCCAAACAACTCAAGCACCGCAAGTCTACAAAGCGCGCAACAAAGTAGCCAGACAGCAGCACAAGCATATAATGCTTTAGCGGATGATTACTTTAAAGCACTGTTAGCATTAGAACCTATCTATGCAACCTATGTAGGGGTTAATGATTACAACGCTGAGTTTGGTGGTTCATTAACTGAGGCTTACCTAAAACAACGACATGAACTAAATAGTCAGTTTCTAAAACGAGCAAAATCAATTAATGCAAATGAACTTCCTGCAGATTTACAATTAAGCTTTGATATGTTCATGTATGACCGTCATATGGATCTTGTTGCCGAGTCGTATCCTGAGCATTTTATGCCAATGAATCAGTTTTACAGTACGGTTATCAGCATGATCCAATTGGGCAGTGGTGAAAGTGCCCAGCCTTTTAACACCGTTGAAGATTATAACAACTGGTTAGGTCGTCTTACAGGTTTTATCAATTGGATAGGCCTGGCTCAAGCAAGAATGGATGAGGGGATCGCCAGTAAAGTTGTGTTACCTAAAGTCTTGGTTGAACGTATTATCCCTCAGTTAGATGCTCAATTGGTTAAAGAGGCTAAGCAAAGCTTATTTTATGCACCAATTAATATCATGCCTGAAGACTTTAGTGAGCAAGATAAGACTCAATTAACAGCAGAGTACAGTAAGCTTATTCAATCTCAGTTAATTCCAGCTTTAACAGATTTAAGAAATTATTTTAAAGATAGTTATCTTTCCCACGCAAGAGCTTCTGATGGTTGGTGGGGATTACCTAATGGTAAAGAGTGGTATCAAACGCTAGCAAATAGTCATACCACCACTAAAATGCCGGTTGATGAAATTCATCAAATTGGTCTTTCAGAAGTAAAACGCATTTTAACTGAAATGGATACAGTACGTGAACAAGTTGGCTTTGAAGGTGATTTAAGCGCTTTCTTCGCATCACTTTCAAGTGATCCAGAATATTTCTTTAGTGAGCGCCAAGGCTTAATTGATGGCTATATGGCACTAAAAGATGACATCAATAAAGAGTTACCTAAATACTTTAACGTGATGCCAAAAGCTGATTATGTTGTTAAACCTGTTGAAAGCTTTAGAGAAAAATCAGCAGCAGGGGCTTCTTATCAATCTCCTGCGGTAGATGGCTCACGTCCTGGTGTGTTTTATATTAATACCTTTAATTTAAAAGCACAGCCTAAGTGGGGCATGACAACGCTTTCTTTACATGAAGCCGCGCCTGGGCATCACTTTCAAATTGCCATTAAACAAGAGTTAACCGGTATTCCTGAGTTCCAACGTTTCCAAGGTTATACTGCATTTGAAGAAGGCTGGGCATTATATGCTGAGTACTTAGGCATCGAAATGGGCTTATTCAGCGATCCTTATCAGTACTTTGGTAAGCTATCTGATGAAATGCTCCGTGCAATGCGGTTGGTGGTTGATACTGGCTTACATGCTAAAGGCTGGAGCCGTGAGCAAGCTATTCAGTATATGAAGGACAACTCGCCAATGGCAGAGTCTGACATTATTGCGGAAGTAGAACGTTATATGGCTATCCCTGGTCAGGCGTTATCTTACAAAATTGGTCAGCTGACTATTTTAAGATTACGTGCTGATGCTGAAGCCCAGCTTAGTGATAAATTTGATCTTAAGGGCTTTCATGATCAAATTTTAACAACCGGTTCGTTACCTATGGCAGTCATGGAGAAAAAAATTGCCCGCTGGATTGAATCCGAATTGGCAAAATAACCAATAACTGATAGTTTAGTAAATGTAATCTGAGTAACAAGGGAGCAATTTATGCTCCCTTTTATTTTTTATAAAAAAATGACTAATTAATGGCATCAACTGCCAAAGGAGCTATAAATGGTACAGGCAACAGCTAGGCATCTTCTTGTGAGTTCTGAAGAACAATGTGAAACGCTTAAGCAGCAAATCATAGCAGGTGCAGACTTCGCTGAAATTGCTAAAGCCCATTCATCATGTCCATCAGGTGCACAAGGTGGAGAACTTGGCTCTTTCGGTCCAGGTATGATGGTTCGTGAGTTTGATGAAGTCGTATTTAGCGCGCCTTTAAATGAAGTACAAGGCCCAGTTAAAACTCAATTTGGTTACCATTTATTAGAAGTAACCAGCAGAGGCTAAACGCCTTATGTTGATTAAGGCAGCTTAGGCTGCCTTTTTTATTGGAGGTCACCACTTAATGATTGCGTTATATACTGACAGATTAAAAATTAGAACCTTAATCAAGGAGGATTGGGACAGTTTTAACCGCCTGCATCAAAATCCTGATGTCATCCAATATATCTGTGAGCCAATGACTGAGTTAGCCATTAAACAGAAATTTAATTCAAGACTTGCACCGTGGGAGTTTGATTTAGGAGAGTGGTTAACGTTAGTGATTGAAGATATTCACACCGGTGCTTTTATTGGTTTTACAGGTTTTCATTGTGATGATGCCTTGCTAAGGCGCGCTGAGGTAGGTTATATCATAGCACCTGAGATGTCCGGTCAAGGTTACGCTACTGAAAGCTTAAACGCAGTTATTGATTGGGGGATCCATCAATTTGGGGTCCACAAGTATATTGGTATCTGTTCAACTAACAATCTCGCTTCAGCCAAGGTAATGACGGCTTGTGGTTTTATTAATGAAGGCTGCTTAAGACAAAATTATAAAATAGGCCCCGATTGGCATGATGAATTTACTTTTGGCCTACTTACTCAAGACACTCGTTAACATTTAAGTAATCAAACACCTCATATAAGCAGCCAATTTAGCCGTTATCAAAATATAATACTCAAAGCACTATTTTCTTTTGGGCTTTTATCACATAATTGACAATACAATTGAAAACCATTCTCGTTTGCACTCGTAAAACATGATCTAGGTAAAGGTTTTGCTTAGTTAGCTCATATAAAATTAGTGTAATTCATATTTATAATCCCAAGGTAACTCTTTATGAAGCTTAGTGAACTCAATCCCGGCGATAGCGCTAAGATTGCAGAGGTTGGCCAACTCTCTTTACCTCAAACAGTAAAGCGTAAATTACTCTCTATGGGCATCACTCCTCATACGTCATTTAAAATGTTACGCAGAGCGCCGATGGGTTCAGGAGTTGAATTAGATTTACGTGGTAGCCGTTTATGTATGCGCCGTGATTTAGCGGATGTTATTGAGGTAATAAAAACAAATGACTAAAGAATTTCATTGCGTCACCGTAGGTAATCCTAATGCAGGCAAGTCAACGCTGTTTAATGCATTAACGGGCTCTAATCAGCAGGTGGGTAATTGGTCTGGCGTAACGGTAGAAAAGAAAACCGGTTATTTCACTCTTGATAACACCAATATCCATTTGACGGATTTACCAGGTATTTATGATTTATTACCGGCAGGAAATAGCTGTGACTGTTCTTTAGATGAACAAATCGCCCAGCAATATCTCGCCGAACAAAGAATTGATGGCATCATCAACCTTGTGGACGCAACCAATATCGAGCGACATCTTTACCTCACAGTTCAATTAAGAGAGCTGGGTATTCCAATGGTTGTGGTGTTGAATAAAATCGATGCGGCTAAAAAATTAGGTATCGAAGTCAACCTTAAGAAAATGTCTGCAGAGCTTGGTTGCCCTGTTATTGCCGTTTGTTCAAGAGAGTCAAATGATGTTAAGCAGGTGCAAGATCAAGTCTTAAAGTTACTCAAAGGCGAAATCTCAGAGTCTGCTTTAATGCTTAATTATGATGAGCGTATTGAAGCGGGCGTGCAAACTCTGCAACAACATGCTAGCGATCTAAGTCGCGGCCGAGCACTTGCTATGCTTGGTAACGGTAATGGCTGTGGAAAATGTAATAATACTAGCTTAAAAGATGTTGTTAATGATTGTACTAAAATTGCGGAACAATCAGGTACAGACGTTGAAGTACTTGTTGCGACTACGCGTTTTGACTTTGTTGAAAAAGTATTTAGCCATTCTGTCGAAGTGGGTGAGTTTGAAAGCACCAGTGACAAGCTCGATAAATTGATTTTACATCCAGCACTCGGTGTTCCGGTGTTTTTGTTAGTGATGTATTTAATGTTCATGTTCAGTATCAATGTTGGTAGCTCGTTTATTGACTTTTTTGATATTACAGCTGGGGCTATTTTTGTCGATCATTTAGGTGCATTGTTAACCACAATTGGTGCTCCAGTATGGTTAGTGACAATTATTGCTGGCGGTATAGGTCAGGGCATTCAAACCGTGGCCACCTTTATACCGGTTATTGCAGCACTATTTCTTGCTTTATCTGTACTTGAAGCATCGGGTTACATGTCTCGTGCTGCATTTGTCGTTGATGGATTAATGAGACGCATTGGTTTACCGGGCAAAGCGTTTGTACCAATGATTGTCGGTTTTGGTTGTTCTGTACCTGCCATTATGGCAACAAGGACACTGGGTAGTGAGCGTGAAAGAATCGTTACCGGCATGATGGCGCCCTTTATGTCATGTGGTGCACGTCTTCCCGTTTATGCTTTATTTGCCGCGGCGTTCTTTCCTGATTCTGGTCAAAACTTAGTATTTTTACTTTATATCATTGGTATTTTTGCTGCTATTGGTACCGGTTTATTACTTCGCAGCACAGTATTGCCAGGTTCAAGCAGCGCGGTAGTGATGGAACTGCCAAGCTATGAAATGCCAAAAGCGAAGGCGGTTTTTTCTCGTACTGTTAAGCGTACTAAAAGCTTTATTTTAGGTGCCGGTAAAACCATTGTTATCGTGGTGACGCTGCTGAATTTTGTCAATGCAATTGGTACCGATGGTAGTTTCGGCCATGAAGACAGTAACGAGTCAGTACTAAGTGTATTAAGCCAAAAAGTAACACCATTTTTCTCACCAATGGGTGTAGAGCAAGATAACTGGCCTGCAACAGTAGGTATTATCACGGGTATATTTGCTAAAGAGGCTGTTGTAGGGACATTAAACAGCTTATATGCCACGCCAGCAGGCGAAGACGAAGAGTTAGCGAGTCTGTCTGACAGCTTTTCAGAGGCATTAAGTACTATCCCTGAAAACTTATTGGGAATTGCACCTGAAGATCCTTTATCAATTGATGTTGGAAATGTCGAAAATTTAGAAGAAGCCGCTGCAGAGCTTGAAGTTGATAGTTCAACATTCAGTGCACTGCAAGCTGGTTTCACAACCAAAATTGCAGCATTCTCATATTTGCTCTTCATCTTGCTATACACGCCTTGTGTTGCGGCAATGGGCGCATTAGTGAATGAGTTTGGTGCTAAGTGGGCTCGATTTGCTGCGCTATGGACCTTTGCATTAGCTTATGGCAGTGCAACGGTAGTATATCAAGGTGCCAACATTGCTAAGCATCCAGTGCAATCTATCGGGTGGATTTCATTCTTTTCTATTGCGCTAGTGGGCTTTTATTTCTGGCTTAAAAAGCAAGGTAAAAAGAGTCAACAGATTATCCCAGGAATTAAAATCATCACTGAATAAGAGATTTTGTGTTCAAATTAAAACCAGCATTTTACGAAATGCTGGTTTTTTGTTTTTTGAGGGTTATTTTTAGCAAACAGGCATTGTAACTCGCGTAAATCTGTAGGATCATCAAAGGTCATAAATTTCACCATCGTGCACCAAGAGGAACTCCATGAGCCAAGTGGACAACGAAGTACGTCCAAGTAACTTCATTCGTAATATTATTGATGAAGACTTAAAAAGTGGTAAACACACCAGTGTGCAAACCCGTTTTCCGCCAGAGCCAAATGGTTTTTTACACATTGGCCATGCAAAGTCTATTTGTTTAAATTTTGGCATAGCACAAGATTATCAAGGTCAATGTAACTTACGTTTTGATGATACTAACCCTGAAAAGGAAGACATCGATTATGTTCATTCTATTCAGGATGATGTACGTTGGTTAGGCTTTAAATGGTCAGGTGAAGTTCGTTATTCTTCGAATTACTTCGATCAATTACATCAATATGCGGTTGAGCTAATCTCAAAAGGTTTAGCTTATGTGTGCTTCTTAAATGCTGAAGAAACACGCGAGTACCGTGGCACATTAAAAGCACCTGGTAAAAATAGCCCTTACCGTGATACCTCAGTTGAAGAAAACTTGAACCTATTTGAAAAAATGCGTGCAGGTGAATTCAAAGAGGGTGAGTGTGCACTGCGGGCTAAAATCGATATGGCTTCACCATTCATGTGCATGCGTGATCCGGTTATTTACCGTATTCGTTTTGCTCACCATCATCAAACAGGCGATAAGTGGTGCATTTACCCAATGTACGACTTTACTCACTGTATTTCAGATGCGATTGAAAACATCACTCATTCGTTATGTACTTTAGAGTTCCAAGACAACCGTCGTTTGTATGATTGGGTGTTAGATCATTTAGATGATTTTAATCAACCAAACCGTACACGTCAGTATGAATTTTCAAGACTTAACCTTGAATACACCATGATGTCGAAACGTAAATTGAACGATTTAGTAACGCGTGAAATTGTGGCTGGTTGGGATGATCCTCGTATGCCAACTATCGCAGGTTTACGCCGTCGCGGTTATACTCCGGCGTCTATTCGTGAATTCTGCCAACGTATCGGTGTTACAAAGCAAGAAAACCTTATTGAAGGTGGCGTGCTTGATGCGTGTATTCGTGAAGAGCTCAACGAAAATGCACCTCGTGCCATGGCTGTGTTAAGACCGATTAAAGTGGTAATTGAAAACTACCCGTCGGATACACCTGAAATAATTAATGCCCCAATGCATCCGAATAAACCTGAAATGGGTACCCGCGAAATTGCATTTGGTAAAGAGTTATTCATCGATGCCGAAGACTTTAAAGAGTCTGCTAATAAGCATTTTAAGCGTTTAGTACTTGGTAAAGAAGTTCGTTTACGTAATGCTTATGTGATTAAAGCTGAACGTTTTGATCAAGATGAAGACGGTAATGTCACCACGGTTTATTGTACTTACGACAATGAAACATTGGGTAAGAACCCAAGTGATGGCCGCAAAGTTAAAGGTGTTATTCATTGGGTTGAAGCGACAACGGCCAAACCAGCTGAATTTCGTTTATACCACCGTTTATTTACTGAAGCGTCTCCAGCAGCTTTTGAAACCTTAGACGAAGTGTTAAGCGATGACTCTTTAACTGTGCTTAAGGGTGTCGCTGAAGCAAGCTTAGCCAATGCAGTGGCAGAAAAAGCGTACCAGTTTGAACGTGAAGGTTACTTCTGCGCTGATAACAAGGATTCATCAAAAGAGGCTTTAGTGTTTAACTTAACTGTGGCACTACGTGATTCTTTTGCTTAAAGTTTACCTGTAGCTTTTACTGGGGGTAGTTTATCCCTAAGTCAGTTAATAAAAATGCCAGAACAATATTGTTCTGGCATTTTTTTGGTTAATCATCAGTAGAACTGGCTTGGTTATTTGCGGAAATTAAGTGTATTGGCGCACCATCACTTAAATAGGCGGCGTCCACTTGATCAAGTTTGTTGTAACGGATCATCTGCTGGATACTATCAATATAGGCTTGGCCACGTTCGGAATATTTATCTAAAGTGGTGACTAATTTAAGGCCTGTTATCGGTTCTTTCTCATAACGTAATTGCTGTCTCATTTGTCTCAGTTTAAGGTAGGCTGCATGGGTATTGATATTTAGCATATAGCCCTCAACGGATGCTTGCGGAGTATTAAATCGTGCTAAACCGTAATTGCCTAACTCTGTTCTTTGCTTTTTAGGAGCCATGCCGTTGCCACTGAAATCCCACTGGCCAAAAAAGGCGTTACCTTCAACGGTAAATCGCGATGTCGCCCAGCCGCTTTCTTCAGCCGCTTGGGCTAGCACTAATGACGGCGGCATGATGTCTACGCGCTTAAGCAGTTGTTTTCGCAAATCTTGAGTTAATGGTGTTTGCTTATCGGGGATGACCTTGTATTTTGTTGCGATATCAATAAGCTTGTTATCGGTTAGCTCAGCCTGTTTCACCCATTTTCGCTCTAAAATAATATTTTCATTACTGAGTAATATTAATGGCGCCATTAATCTGAAAAAAACCATTTTCTTAACCTGTACAGGGATCTCATTTGAGGTTTTTTGCCAATTCTCACTCACGCTATTAAAGGTTAATCGAGGTACTTCCCTTACACCGGCATCCCAGCTTTGTTTGTTGTAATTTAACGAGTCGAATAATTCAATTAATTGATCGAGCGAGTTTAAAATAATCTCTGTTGAGGCCTTGGTTTGCGGTTTTTTAGTTGTGAGTTTGTTGTTTGCGGCATCTATATATTGATGATTAACATCTGGCTCAATTGTTGCCGTTGGAGATTTAGTCGCGTTTGTACCAGTAGTATCAGTCTCATTTTCTGTAGTGGATGGCTTAACCCAGTAGTTGATGGCAAATAAACCCGCTAGAAGCAGCAATACAAAAAGGATTTTTTGATAGGTATTTTTGGTCATATATCACCTTAGTTCAAACTCACTTTATGGGCCGAGCCATAACAAAAAAGGCGCGAAAGCGCCTTTTAAATATAGTACAAAAACATTTACTGCATCATAGGTCCTAAGCCTAAGCTCCATAATATAACGCTAGTGCCCATTAATCCGACCAATAGCACTAAACCTGCAGTAACGACTGAACTTGCGTAAATAAAGCCTTTTTCTTCAGGGATATTCATAATGATGGGGACACCAGCATAAAGTAGATATACTGAGTAGGCTAAGCCTGCAAGGCCCACTAACATCATAAACCATAACACAGGGTATAGCGCTGATATGCCAACCATAAATAATGGTGTAGCGGTATAGGCGGCTAACTCAAGTGCTTGAGTGAAGGTTGGTGCGGCATCAAAGGTTTTTGCCATCCAATAAGATAAATATGCCAGCGCAAATACGCCAGCAATGAGGCCAAAGTACATACCCACTGACATGAACATGGCGCTTTGTGGAGTGAGAAATAGTAGCTCGCCGTTAGCAGGATGCCAGCCTATATAAGCGGTTGCTACAAAACTGCACACAGCAGGAATTAAGGCGATAAGTAAGATATGACTAAGGCTGCTTTTAACTGCCTCGTGATTACGTTCAATTGTTTGCCACTCTTGTTTCGGATGAGTGTATAGCCCCATTAGGTGATTCAATATCATTGTTATTATCCTTGTTTAGCATTTCATACATAGCTCGCCAAACTTCAGACGAACTGATCATAGCCCCATATATCAATCGCCTTAATCAGTCCTACACATACTTAATGCACTCGTTACTAGTGAGCCGTTTAAGTAATAACTTCATCCCTATCGAAGCTTATCCATTAAAGGTGATTGAAATACAACTTAAGCAACTATTGTTACGCAGATGTATAGACTATTTATTGAACATTAGCGGCCATTCGTCAAGTGCTATTGTTGTTTTATCAGTATAAAAAGCTAATAAGCTCATCAGAAGTTGGCTCATGCAGTATTTTTCTCTTTAGATTGTCGATTTATATGTAAATATTCGACGTTAATGTAACTTAGTTGATGATTGTTAAATATCTATTTGCTGCTTAATGCAATCTTAGAATATGCAGATGGGTTGTCGTATCTGTTTCATTTTTTTAATACAATGGCGCCACATAAAATATTTAGTGGTACTTCAATGATGTATGAGCAGGGTTTACTTGAGCCGATTTACTCTTTTTTGAATTGTGAAACACCTGATAAGTGGATTGAAATGGCCAGCAAGCCTGAAAACTTATCCATCATTCTTCGTGATCATATGATTTGTGAGTTAAAAGCCGCCCAAAGCGCGATGTTTTTAATTAGGAAATACGCGGTGGATAAACCCAGTGCTGAGCAGTTATCCCAATGGATAAAGCCATACGAAGAGTTTGCCTATAAAAAGGTCGGCGATTTAGCCTCTCTTAAAGGAAAAAGTAACGTCAGCAAACAAATCACAGTGCGTGAAGGCTGTGTTTATGGTCAAGAGTTAGTTGATAAAATGGTATTGCTGATCAAAGAAGAATTACATCATTTCTATCAAGTAATGGAGTTGATGGAAAAAAAACAGGTACAGTATGAGCTAATAGAGGCCGGACGTTATGCCAAAGGCTTACTGAAACATGTTAAAACCTTCGAGCCAGATGCATTAGTCGATAAGTTAATTATTGGTGCACTAATTGAGGCCAGATCTTGTGAACGTTTTGCCAAACTTGCCCCGCATCTGGATGAAGAATTAAGTAAATTCTACGTATCGCTACTTCGCTCTGAAGCTCGTCACTACCAAGATTACCTGACGTTGGCCGGGTTAGTATCGGATAAAGATATTAGTGACAGAGTAAGGTTTTTGACCGAGGTTGAAGCTGAGCTTATTTTAACCCCTGATACCGATTTTAAATTCCACAGTGGTTTACCCAATTAACACTATATCCTTGCGGTATTTGAAGTCCTCAAGTTAGCAAGGGCAGTTGTTTAAGATTGGCAGTGTATTGGTCGACAATCAGTATGCTGCCTTGCTCGTACCAGTCACCAACCACAATGCGCTGCTTGTTATCGGCTAATTGATGTATTGCCGGACGGTGGGTATGGCCATGGATCATTCTTTGGCAGTTGGTTTTTAGCAGTAGGCTGTCAACGGCTGATTGCTCAACATCCATAATGGTATAGCTTTTTTGTTGATTGCTTTTTTGACTTTTTTTGCGAATATCAGCAGCGATGTTCTGTCGCGTTGATTTAGGCAAGTTACGGTAAATCCATTTCACGAATGATGAATTTCTGAAGCTTCTAAATCTTTGATAAGCCTTATCGAGCGTGCAAAGGCTATCACCATGCAAGACTACTGTTTTTATCCCATACAAATCTAACTCGACAACTTCTGGGAGTATGATCATTCCAGCTTTACGAGCAAATGATTTGCCAATCATAAAATCTCGATTACCGTGGATAAAATAAATAGGGATGCTTGTGGCGACACGTTTTAGATGGGTGGCTATTTCGTCAGTAAAGGGCTCGGCAATATCATCACTGGTCCAGACTTCAAACAAGTCACCGATGATATAAATCGCTTCAACATCAGCAAGATCTGAGTTGAGGTAGCGAATAAAAGCTTGGCTAATATCTGGGCGGTCTGCACTTAAGTGCAAATCGCCCATAAAAACAGTCTGCATTAATGATTATTCAGCAATGCTTGCACTGTTAATGATAACAGCTTCTAGTGGTACGTCTTGATGCATGCCACGGTTACCAGTGCTAACAGTTTTGATTTTCTCGACAATATCAAGACCTTCAACAACTTCAGCGAATACACAATAGCCCCAGCCTTGAGATGTTTCGGCTTTAAAGTCTAAGAAAGTGTTGTCATTCACATTGATAAAAAACTGTGATGTTGCTGAATGCGGATCAGATGTACGCGCCATCGCTAAGGTACCGACTTTGTTTGATAAGCCGTTGTTCGCTTCATTTTTAACTGCAGCATGAGGGGTTTTCTGAACCATATCTTCAGTAAAGCCACCACCTTGTACCATGAAACCATCAATCACACGGTGAAAAATAGTACCGTCGTAGAAACCTTCTTTTACGTACTTAATGAAGCTTTCAACAGTTAAAGGTGCTTTTTCAGCATTTAAAGCGATTTTGATGTCGCCCATATTTGTGTGCAAAGTGATCATATTTAATTACCTAGATAAAAATTGTTGCGCGATTCTAACTTATCTTACGTGAGGCTTAAAGTGCAGTGTTCAAAACAGTGTTGCTCATGGTAGACTTTGTGGCAATTAAATTGAGTTTTATTAAGAGTAAAAGAGAACCATCGATGTTGAAAATTTACAATAGTATGAGTCGTGAAAAGCAAGAGTTTAAACCGATTAACCCTGGCAAGATTGACATGTATGTATGTGGGATCACCATATATGATTTATGTCACATTGGTCATGGTCGTACTTTTGTGTCTTTCGATATGATAGTTCGCTACTTACGTTATAGTGGCTATGCGGTGAACTACTTACGTAACATCACCGATGTCGACGATAAAATCATTAAACGCGCCGCTGAAAATAACGAAAGTTGTGACTCACTCACTGAGCGTTTGATTGGTGAGATGCACAATGATTTTGACTCATTAAATATGCTACGCCCAGATTTCGAACCAAGAGCGACCCTGCATATTGATGAGATCATCGAAATGGTGCAGACACTCATCGCTAAAGAGCATGCTTATGTTGCTGACAATGGCGATGTGCTCTTTAGTGTGGCTTCATTTGCGGAATATGGCCGCTTATCAGGACAAAACCTTGAACAGCTTCAAGCTGGCGCGCGCGTTGAAGTGGAAGCTGCTAAACGTAATCCTATGGATTTTGTTTTGTGGAAAATGTCAAAACCTGGCGAACCAACGTGGGAGTCTCCATGGGGGCCTGGTCGTCCTGGCTGGCACATTGAATGTTCTGCAATGAATGGCAAACACTTAGGTGAAAACTTTGATATTCATGGCGGCGGTAGCGATTTACAGTTCCCACATCATGAAAACGAAATTGCGCAGTCTTGCTGTGCTCATGGCTCAAAGTATGTCAACTACTGGATGCATACTGGCATGGTGATGGTTGATAAAGAAAAAATGTCTAAATCACTGGGCAACTTCTTCACAATCAGAGATGTGTTAGAACATTACGATCCAGAAACAGTACGTTACTTCTTATTATCGGGTCACTATCGTAGCCAGCTAAATTATTCTGAAGATAATTTAAAGCAAGCTAAGTCGGCTTTAGAACGTATTTATACTTCGCTAAAAGGCTTAGATTTATCAGTTGCTCCAGCAGCTGCACCTGAGTATGTCGGTAAATTTAAACTGGCGATGGATGATGATTTTAATACACCAGAAGCCTACTCGGTTATCTTTGATATGGTACGTGAGATTAACCGTCTTAAATCAGTTGATATGGCGCAAGCCAGCGCCTTAGGTGTTAGCCTTAAGCAATTAACAGACGTGCTAGGCATTATCAGCAACGATGTTGATGTTTATTTCCAAGGCGAGGGCAGTGATGATGAAGTCGCTGAAATTGAGGCCTTGATCGTTGAACGTAATCGCGCCCGCGCTGAAAAAGATTGGCCTGCTGCAGATATCGCTAGAGATAGACTAAATGCCCTTGGGGTTATTCTGGAAGATGGCGAAAATGGTGTAACAACTTGGCGTAAAAAGTAACGTCTAAGTTTAATCCGCCATAAAAAAGCCTGCATTAGCAGGCTTTTTTAGTTAATACAATTATTAACTCTGATTAAACAAAGGTTTAGTCGTGGTAAGTCTCAGCAGCATATAAGGTATTTTCTAGTAAGCTGGCAATTGTCATCGGACCTACACCACCGGGTACTGGGGTAATGAATGCCGCTTTCTCAGCAGCAAGGTCAAATTCTACATCACCCACTAAGCGGCCATTGTCTAAGCGGTTAATGCCCACATCGATAACAATCGCACCAGGTTTAATCCAATCACCAGCAATAAAACCAGGTTTACCTACTGCAACAATCAACAAGTCAGCTTGGCGTACCTTTTGTTCAAGGTTTTTAGTAAAGCGATGACAGGTGGTCGTAGTACAGCCTGCAAGTAGTAGCTCCAATGTCATTGGTCTACCGACAATATTAGACGCGCCAACAATCGTTGCATCAAGACCATATGTATCTACACCCGTTGAGTTGATCAAGGTCATAATGCCTTTTGGCGTACATGAACGCAGCACTGGGATGCGCTGAGCAAGTCGGCCGACATTATAAGGGTGGAAACCATCAACATCTTTATCAGGGCGAATTTGCTCAATGACTTTAGATTCTTCAATGTGTGCAGGTAATGGCAGTTGCACTAAAATGCCATCAATTTTAGGGTCATCATTGCATTGATCAATTAAGGCTAACAATTCTGCTTCAGTGGCCGTGGTCTCTAAATCATATGAATAAGATTGAAAGCCGACTTCTTCACACGCGCGGCGCTTACTTCCTACATAGACTTGTGACGCAGCATCTGCACCAACTAAGATGACCGCTAAGCCAGGAATTCTTTTACCTGCTTCTTTACGGGCAAGTACTTTTTCTTTTAAAGTGGTTCGAATAGATTGAGCGATCGCTTTGCCATCAATATTTTGGGCAGTCATGGGGGTATAGTTTCCTTTATGGCGCGATAATAAGACGAAATTAACGAAGCGTATTCTATCAGTCAGCTAAAGTCATGTCATGAATATTGCCTTAGTGATTTTTTAAAAACAGAATTTTTTGTTTGTTAAAGCAGCAGCTGAACAAGTTTGTCAAAAAAATCGTTGACGATAGGAAAGTGACTCGTTAATATGCGCTCCGTTCTCACAGCGAAGGTGTTTAAAGAAAATAAACATTGTAGCATTGAACATCTCGGTGATTAGCGCAGCCCGGTAGCGCATCTCGTTTGGGACGAGAGGGTCAGAGGTTCGAATCCTCTATCACCGACCAAATTTATTTATTTGTAAAGCTTCGGTTTTATGAATAAGCTGTAAAAAGATAAGTTGTTAACCAAAGCAACTTATCACGCTAGTAGGATATACAGATTTATCTGTAAACCATGCGCCCGTAGCTCAGTTGGATAGAGCACCCGCCTTCTAAGCGGGTGGTCGCAGGTTCGAATCCTGCCGGGCGTACCAAATTATGGTGATTGTAGCTCAGTTGGTAGAGCCCCGGATTGTGATTCCGGTTGTCGTGGGTTCGAGCCCCATCAGTCACCCCAAATTTTGCATTGATAATGCACAGTTGTAGAAAAAGCGACCTAAGGTCGCTTTTTTTATGTCTAAAATACCCATTTAACCGCGTTTTCAGACTCGACTCGGCAGTAAACGGTCGCTATAATGTCGCGTCTTGATAAATATCTAATACGGATTACTACGGGTAACAGCGCTTAAACGCTGCTGTATCACTACTTTTATTAGTAAACATTAATCATCAAGAAATGAATATTTAATAGTTGAGTTTTCGACTATTACAAAGGACGTCAGACATATTTCGAGGTAAAACAATGCAAGTTTCTGTTGAAACAACTCAAGGCCTAGAACGTCGCCTAACAATTTCTGTACCTGCTGAGCAAATTGAGAAATTAGTTAAAGACAATTTATTACGTGAAGCGAAGCGTGCAAAGATCTCTGGTTTCCGTCCAGGTAAAGTACCAGTATCAGTAATCAACCAACGTTACGGTAAAGCTATCCGTCAAGATGTGACCGGTGAAGTTATGCAACGCAACTTCATTGAAGCTATCATGGCTGAAAAACTAAACCCAGCTGGCGCACCAGTATTTGCTCCTAGTAAAGCAGAAGGCGAGAACTTCGAGTTCGTTGCTACTTTTGAAATCTACCCAGAAGTTGAATTAACTGGTTTAGATGCAATCGCTGTTGAACAACCACAAGCTGAAGTTAATGACGCTGACGTTGACACCATGATTGAAACGCTTCGCAAGCAACACGCTACTTTCGCTGTAGTTGAAACTGCTGCTGAAGAAGGCAACAAAGTTAAAATGAACTTTGTTGGTTCAGTTGAAGGTGAAGAATTTGAAGGTGGCAAAGCTGACGATTTCGAACTTGAGCTTGGTAGCAACCGTATGATCCCAGGTTTTGAAACTGGCATCATTGGTCATAAAGCCGGTGAAGAATTTGAAGTTGAAGTCACTTTCCCTGAAGATTACCACGCTGAAAACTTAAAAGGTAAAGCGGCTAATTTCGTTATTACTCTTACCGAAGTTCAAGCTGCAGAATTACCAGAAGTAAATGACGAGTTCGCTTCATTATTCGGTATTGCTGAAGGTGGCCTAGAAGCCCTTAAAGCTGAAATCCGTAAAAACATGACTCGTGAACTTGATCAAGCGCTTAAAGCGAATGTTAAAGAGCAAGTTATCGAAGGCTTATTAGCTGCTAACGACATCACTATCCCTAAAGCACTTGTAGACGGTGAAGTGAATGTTCTTCGTCAACAAGCTATGCAACGTTTTGGTGGTCAAGCTGAAAACATGCCTGAGCTTCCAGCTGATCTATTCACTGAGCAAGCTGAGCGTCGCGTTAAAGTTGGTCTATTATTAGGCGAAGTAATCAAAACGAATGAACTTCAAGCTGAAGATGAGCGCGTTCAAGGTTTAATCGCTTCAATGGCTTCTGCTTACGAAGATCCAACTGAAGTTGTTGAATACTACAATGGCAACAAAGAGCTTATGCAGAACATGCGTAACGTAGCTCTTGAAGAGCAAGCTGTTGAAGTGCTATTAAAATCAGCAAAAGTAACTCTAAAAGAAGTTGCTTTTGAAGAATTTATGAACAAGGCTACAGGTAAAGCGTAACCTTCGCTTGACTTGATTGGCGGTTCGCCATTTATAATGGCTCGTATGAGGTTCTCATACGAGCCATTTTTATTTTAGGGAAAGTATAAAATGCATAAAGCGCCAGAATCTGTACTCAATGCTCTCGTACCTATGGTTGTTGAACAAACAGCAAAAGGTGAGCGTTCATATGATATTTACTCTCGTTTATTAAAAGAGCGTGTAATTTTCTTGGTTGGCCAGGTTGAAGAACACATGGCTAATTTGATCGTGGCGCAATTATTGTTCCTAGAATCAGAAAGCCCAGACAAAGATATTTCAATTTACATTAACTCGCCAGGAGGCTCTGTAACAGCCGGCATGGCGATTTATGACACCATGCAGTTTATCAAGCCAAATGTCAGTACAGTATGTATTGGTCAAGCAGCAAGCATGGGCGCTTTTTTACTTGCTGGTGGCGCAAAAGGCAAACGTCATTGTTTACCTAATTCTCGCGTGATGATCCACCAACCATTAGGCGGTTTCCAAGGTCAGGCTTCAGATATTGCAATTCATGCTCAAGAAATTCTTGGCATTAAGAACAAATTGAACCAAATGTTGGCGGAACATACCGGTCAACCAATGGAAATCATTGAACGTGATACTGACCGTGATAACTTCATGAGTGCTCAAGAAGCAGCCGATTATGGTTTAGTTGATTCAGTTTTTGAAAAGCGTAGCTGATCTTTACGCCTGAGTGCGCTATTCTTTGAAGAATAGAGTATTAAAATATAAGACTGTGTTTGTGCATTTAAACAGTACAGATGGTTTTCTACAGACAGTGTCTAGGCTGTAACAGAGGTAGAGTTAATGGGCGATAACAAAAATTCCGGTGACAGCGGTAAGCTGCTGTACTGCTCTTTTTGCGGGAAAAGCCAACATGAAGTTAGAAAGCTAATTGCTGGACCTTCAGTATATGTTTGTGACGAATGTGTCGAGTTATGTAATGACATAATTCGTGAAGAGATAAAAGAAATTTCGCCTAAACGCGATCAAGACCAATTACCAACGCCACACGAATTACGTAATCACCTCGATGATTACGTCATTGGTCAGAATCAGGCAAAAAAGGTGCTATCGGTAGCGGTTTATAATCACTATAAGCGCTTACGTAATGGTACGCCGATTGAAGGTGTTGAGCTTGGTAAAAGTAATATCTTACTTATTGGGCCTACAGGTAGTGGTAAAACATTACTGGCTGAAACCTTAGCGCGTTCACTTGATGTGCCGTTTACTATGGCTGATGCAACCACATTAACTGAAGCAGGTTATGTGGGTGAAGACGTTGAAAACATTATTCAGAAACTCCTGCAAAAATGTGATTACGACGTTGAAAAAGCGGAACGTGGTATTGTTTACATCGATGAAATCGACAAGATTAGTCGTAAATCTGACAATCCTTCTATAACTCGTGATGTATCGGGTGAAGGTGTTCAGCAGGCGTTACTAAAACTAATTGAAGGTACTGTTGCTTCTGTGCCACCTCAAGGTGGTCGTAAGCATCCACAACAAGAGTTTTTGCAAGTTGATACTTCAAAGATCTTATTTATTTGTGGTGGTGCTTTTGCTGGGCTTGAAAAAGTTATTGAGCAACGTGGCTTAACAGGTACTGGTATCGGTTTTGGCGCTGAAGTTAAAGGTGATGCAGATAAAGCGACTATCTCGCAAACATTAGGTAAGGTTGAACCAGAAGATTTAATTAAATTTGGTTTGATCCCTGAGTTTATCGGTCGTTTACCTGTTGTTGCGACGCTAACTGAATTAGATGAATCTGCATTGGTTCAAATCTTATCTCAACCTAAAAATGCACTTACTAAGCAATATGGTGCCTTATTTGAGATGGAAGATGTTGAGTTAGAGTTCCGCGAAGATGCGCTTAAAGCCATTGCTCATAAAGCAATGACCCGTAAAACCGGTGCTCGTGGACTTCGTTCAATTATCGAAGATATTTTACTCGATACCATGTATGACATCCCTTCAGTGGAAGGCGTGATTAAGGCCGTTGTTGATGAGTCTGTAGTAAAAGGCGAATCCGCACCAATCCTAATTTACGAAAATGCCGAAAGCCAAGTTGCTGGTGGTGAACAATAAATAGACGATTTAGTCTTTTATTAAAAATAAGGAGTCCATTGGGCTCCTTTTTTCGTATTAACCATTGAAAGTTTGAGAAACATCCCAATATACTGACTTATAAAATCCATTCATCAAACGGAATCGAACTATGACCCAAGAGCGTGAAGCGCATATCGAACTCCCCGTGCTGCCACTGCGAGATGTAGTGGTTTATCCCCATATGGTAATTCCGTTGTTCGTCGGACGAGAGAAATCTATTCGTTGTCTCGAATCGGCAATGGAACAAGACAAGCAAATTTTATTGGTCGCACAGCGAGAAGCTGATTTAGACGAGCCAACAAAAGAAGATATTTTCGACGTCGGTACCGTAGCCTCAATTTTGCAGTTATTAAAACTACCTGACGGGACCGTTAAAGTCTTAGTTGAAGGTGGTCAGCGTGCAAAAGTAACCGCTTACACCCAAGAAGATGAATTCTTTGTCGCGACAGCTGAATACTTAGCTTCTGAAGACTTAGCTGACAAAGAAGAAGAAGTCTTAGTCCGCAGTGCAATCAGTCAATTTGAAGGTTACATCAAGCTTAACAAGAAAATACCGCCTGAAGTGCTCACTTCATTAACCGGTATTGAAGAAGCAGCGCGCCTTGCTGACACCATGGCGGCGCATATGCCACTTAAGCTAGAAGACAAACAGTCTGTGCTTGAGATGATTAATGTTGGTGAGCGCCTTGAATACTTAATGGCGATGATGGAAGGCGAGATTGACTTATTACAAGTTGAAAAACGCATCCGTGGCCGCGTTAAGAAACAAATGGAAAAGAGTCAACGCGAATACTATTTGAATGAGCAAATGAAAGCCATTCAAAAAGAATTAGGCGATCTTGATGAAGGCCAAGATGAGTTTGAAGTATTAGCTCGGAAGATCACTGAGGCTAAAATGCCAGCAGAAGCCAAAGAAAAAGCCGAAGCTGAGTTAAACAAACTGAAGATGATGTCTCCAATGTCTGCAGAAGCGACTGTTGTCAGAAGCTATGTCGATTGGATGACCTCGGTACCTTGGAGTCAGCGTTCTAAAATTAAGCGTGATTTATCAAAAGCTGAAGCCATTCTTGATACCGATCACCATGGGCTTGAGAAGGTTAAAGAGCGCATTTTAGAGTATCTTGCGGTACAAAGCCGTGTTAAACAGCTTAAAGGGCCAATTCTTTGTCTAGTGGGCCCACCAGGTGTCGGTAAAACGTCACTCGGTCAGTCAATTGCAAAGGCGACAGGTCGTAAGTATGTGCGTGTTGCATTAGGTGGTGTGCGTGATGAAGCCGAGATCCGTGGTCATCGTCGTACTTATATTGGTTCTATGCCAGGTAAAGTCATTCAAAAAATGGCTAAAGTGGGCGTTAAAAACCCATTATTCCTATTAGATGAAATTGATAAAATGAGTTCTGATATGCGCGGCGATCCATCGTCAGCATTATTAGAAGTATTAGATCCTGAACAAAACTCAGCATTTAACGATCATTACCTTGAAGTGGATTACGACTTATCAGACGTAATGTTTGTCGCTACCTCAAACTCAATGGATATCCCTGGACCATTACTTGACCGTATGGAAGTGATCCGTTTATCGGGTTACACCGAAGATGAAAAGCTTAATATTGCTAAGAAGCATTTATTAACCAAACAGATTGAGCGTAATGGCTTAAAAGCGAGTGAGATAACCATAGAAGACAGTGCCATTATTGGCATGATCCGTTATTACACCCGTGAAGCTGGCGTGCGTTCATTAGAGCGTGAGCTGTCTAAAGTTTGTCGTAAAGTCGTAAAAATGATTTTGCTTGATAAGTCAGTGAAAACCGTTGTTGTGGATCAAGATAACCTGAAATCTTTCTTAGGTGTGCAGCGCTTTGATTACGGTAAAGCTGAATCTAACAATCAAATTGGTCAAGTTACTGGCCTTGCATGGACTCAAGTTGGTGGTGATTTACTGACCATTGAAGCCACTTCGGTGCCAGGTAAAGGCAAACTTGCTTATACCGGTTCGCTAGGTGACGTGATGCAAGAGTCAATTCAAGCTGCAATGACCGTTGTTAGAGGCCGCGCAGAGCAGTTGGGGATCAATAACGACTTTTATGAAAAGCGTGATATCCATGTTCATGTACCAGAAGGTGCAACGCCAAAAGATGGTCCTTCAGCAGGTGCGGCAATGTGTACTGCTTTAGTATCAAGTTTAACCGGCAACCCGGTTAAAAGTGACGTAGCGATGACGGGTGAAATTACCCTTCGTGGTGAAGTGTTACCAATTGGTGGCCTGAAAGAGAAACTGCTTGCGGCGCATCGCGGTGGGATAAAAGTTGTGCTTATTCCTAAAGAAAATGAGCGTGATTTAGAAGAAATTCCAGCAAATGTGATTGCTGATTTAAAGATCCACCCTGTAAGGTGGGTCGAGGAAGTCCTTGAATTGGCCTTAGAAAGACCTGTTAAAGGCTTCGAAGTGGTCAAAAAGTAACTAATCAGTAAAAAAACTTGCTAGTAACCCAAAAAAAATGAAAAAAGGGGCTTAACAAACACGAAAGCTGTGGTAGCCTAGATAAGTGTAGAGTCAGTTAGCACCAAACCCTTGGCGCATCTGACTTTGAGCTGTATCCAAGTACATTTTTTTTGGTTTTCCAACTAAGTTTGGTGTGGTATCAAGCTTACGATAAAAAGCCTCCGTAGACCGTTCCAAAGACGGATTTGGTTGCGGCGCAAAAATAACATTCAAGGGGATGACATGAACAAATCTGAACTAATCGAGAAAATCGCTTCTGGTGCTGACATTTCTAAAGCAGGCGCTGGCCGTGCACTAGATTCTTTTATTGCTGCTGTTACTGAAGCGCTTAAAGAAGGCGATAAGATTTCTCTAGTTGGTTTTGGTACTTTTGAAGTACGTCAACGTGCAGAACGTACTGGCCGTAACCCACAAACGGGTGCAGAAATCAAAATTGCAGCAGCAAACATTCCTGCCTTCAAAGCTGGTAAAGCACTAAAAGACGCTGTTAACTAAATAGTTGGTATCGTTGCCTTTTGTAAGGCATTTGTAGAAAGCACTGTTTTAACAGTGCTTTTTGCGAAATAAAGTATCAGAATTAACTTTGTTTTTTTGATATTAGGAGAGATAAGGCATACCTCGGTAGCGTCTGAATACTCCGTCTAAATTACAAGAAGGCGCATCCCCAAAAGGTGCGCCTTTTTATTTTATTATGTCGCAACAAGCGAGAATTCAGATGTTAGAAAAAATTCGCGAAGGTTCACAGGGCGTTATAGCTAAAAGTATTTTAGTACTGGTGATCCTTTCGTTCGCATTTGCTGGTGTCAGTAGTTACCTAGGAACCTCGACAGATGTTCCAGCCGCAGTAGTTAATGGTGACGAAATCACAGCCAATGAATTAGAACAAGCATTCCAAAATGAACGTGGCCGTTTAGAACAACAACTAGGCGAAATGTTTGATGCCTTAGCTGCTGATGATAACTATATGAATGGTATCAAGCAGAATGTATTAGATCGTTTGATTTCAGATAAGCTAATTAGCCAAGCGGCTGAAGATTTGGGACTACGTGTTTCAGATGAGCAAATTAAACAAGCGATTCTGAATGAGCAAGCATTCCAAACCGATGGTGTATTTGATAATGACCGCTACTTAGCTGTACTACGTCAATTAGGTTATCAAACCACTAGCTTTAGAAATATGATGCGTGTTGATATGACTCGTCGTCAACTTTTAACCGCGCTAGTGGGCAGTGAGTTTGTTCTTGATGGTGAAGCAAAGCAATTAGCTGAAGTTCAAGGTCAAACCCGTGATATTCGTTATTTAGTTGTGGACTCTACACCTTTCTTAGCTTCTTCAACAGTTTCTGCTGAAGAGATTAAAGCCTATTACGAAAGTAACTTAATTCAGTTCATGAGCCAAGAAAAAGTTAGCTTAGAATATGTCGAGTTGGACGTTGCAGATCTGGCTAAAGGTATCGAAACGTCAGTTGATGATGCGCGTGCTTTTTATGAAGACAACCAACAACAATATCAAACGCCAGAAAAACGTTTAGCTGCACATATTTTATTTGCATCTGGCGATGATAGCGCCGATGAAGCAAAGGCCGAAGCTGCTTTAGCTAAATTACAAGCTGGTGAAGACTTTGCTGCCGTTGCTAAATCAGATTCAGATGACCAATTTAGCGCAGAGCAGGGCGGTCAACTCGATTGGTTCGAACAAGGTGTAATGGATCCTGCATTTGACTCAGCTTTATTTGCACTTTCAACTGGTGAGTACTCACAAATTGTGAAGAGTGAATTTGGTTATCACATTATCAAGTTACTCGATGTGGAATCTGGTGCTGCAGCGCCGTTTGATGACGTGCAAGATAAAATCATCGCTGATCTTCAAAACAAAAAAGCGGTTGATGAATTTTATAGCTTACAAAGTGTTTTAGCCGATACCAGCTACGAAATACCTGACACTTTAGATGAAACAGCTAAAGCATTAGGCGTTGAGGTTCAATCAACAGCGTTATTTTCTCGTGATAATGCGCCTGTTAATTTAAATACTCCAGCTTTAATCAAAGCTGCATTTTCTGATGACGTTATTGGTAGCGGCATGAACAGTGAAGTGATTGAGTTAGCACCTAACCATGTGGTTGTGATTCGTTTACTGCAACATAAAGATGCTGGTACATTGCCATTAACTGAAGTATCTAGCAGCATTGAAGCACGTTTATTGCAAGATAAAGCGAACTTTGCCGCAAGTGAAAAAGCCAATGAATATTTAGCGCAATTAAAAGTAGGCACTGAAATCACTGAAGTTGCAGTAGCAACGAAAGAGAAGCTAGCACGATTTAATCAAGATATTGATCAAGCTATCTCGACTAAGGCATTTAAAATGGCAGCTCCAGATGCTGGTGCAAGCTCATTTGATACCGCTGCATTAGCTAATGGCTATGCGGTTATTGCTTTGGATAAAGTTAATGATGCAGAAGGTATTGATGCAAATATTGTTGAAAGTATTAAGCAACGTTTAGTACCTCAATACAGCGAAGCTGATTACCGTTCAGTTGTCGCAGCTTTAAAAGCAAAAGCAACAGTTGAATACCCAGTAGCTGAATAAGCTGATTGGAATTCACAAAAGCCAAGGTTCGCCTTGGCTTTTTTATGTCAAAATTTTGAGGTTCTTATAAGGATATTTATGAACTTAGCATTGTTTGATTTTGATGGAACTATTACAAGTAAAGATACTTACACGCCATTTATTTACTCAAGTGTACCTAAGTGGCGTTTAATCGTTTGTTATCCGATATTAATCCCTGTGATAGCCGCTTATAAATGGCAGCTCATTGGTGGGTCAAGAACGCGTAGCATCATTTCTAAGTTTGCTTTTTGGCAACAAGATGAGCAACACATTAAGGCCATCGGCGAAGATTATGCTACAAGTTTTGATCTACAAATCAAACCTCAAGCGCTAGCGCGTCTGCAATGGCATCAGATGCAAGGTGACACCATTGTTGTACTTTCGGCATCACTTAATGTTTATTTAGCGCCATGGTGTCGCCAGCATGGATTTAAACTGATATGTGCAGAGCTAGAAAGTAAAAAGGGTAAACTGACCGGACGGTATATTAATGGTGACTGTAGCGGCGCTGCAAAATCAAATCGAGTTTTAGCTCAGTTTGACCTACAAGATTTTGATAAAGTGTATGCCTATGGTGATACAGAAGAAGATAAACCCATGCTAGAACTTGCTGATGTCAGTTATTACCGATGGCAAAAACTGACAGGCTAACGCCGTTATATAGTAAAAAACTAAGGTATGGCTTTACTGTTTACTAGTAAATCTAGCGGTTTATAAGCCAAACAACTTGTTGCAGTCATGGGACTAAAAATCGGACTTGTAAGTTGTGTTTATATGAAAGATAAGTCAGTTTTAAACTAAGAGGTCTAGTCAAAAATTGAAAGATTTACATGCTCAATTTGAAGTGCTGTTAAGCTATATCGATAATAATCTACCTGCAATTTCTGCGTTTGATGACAATCTCAACAGCCGCTTAGCGGCGATTGCAGGGGTTGCTGAAGTGCATTTTGGTGCGTTATTTTACAGTCTGTTTCATACTAAAGTGCAGGATTATATTCGTTTGCTAAAAAACCTTGAAGCGGCGCAGTTACTGGGTTTTGATAAAACTATTAGCTTAGATACTGTCGCGTTAAAAATGGGCTACCCGTCAACTGCGGCATTTATTACCGCGTTTACCGACAGCATTGGTCAAAGTCCGCAAAGCTTTCAAGCCTCACCTGATTGGGGGAATTTTTTTGCCAAGCAGCAACCACTGAGTACCCTAGCCGAAGGACACGAGCAGTTTTCTGCTGCTGAGGTTAATATTCAGGCATCGGATCTAACGGCGACAGAGTTAGTGGTTATTAAGCATCGTGGACCCGCTTGTTATTTATCTCAATCGAAAAATGCCTTAAACGCATTTAGGCAAAAATATCACTTATCGCCAAGTACTAGTCGCACCTTTAATTTCGTTTATGATATGCCTTATCCGCAAATTAATGCCTTAGCTGATGAGCAATCCATGTTATCGCTGGATATTGGTGTGAGTGTTAATCAAGCGCAGCTTACTGAATTAGCACCCGTTATCGCTGAGTCTGGTTATTTTTCGAATAAGTCTGTGGCTAAGGGGCGTTATGCTCAGTTTTATCATTTGGGTTCTGAAAAAGAGCTCAATAGCAAAATAAAATATCTTTATAGTCATTGGCTTGCTGCCAGTGATTGGACTTTAACGACCCAGCCGCTGATAATTGAACGCTTGGATGTGATTAAGAGTGAGGCTGTTGAAGCTGCTATTGCCGATGACAACCAAGAGCTTGTAGAGGTTAGAGTCTATTTAAAATTACAGTAACAGGTATCCGTATATGTTCACTGTAAGAAATTAACTCATCGTTTTATTGCGATACGAGCCGCATCATCTCGGCGCATAGCCAAGCCATGTAAGTTGCCCAAGCATAACCAAATACTGAGAACATGATCGCGATAGGTACCAGTGAGCGGTGAAATGCAATTGCCACCACAGGGGATGATGCCGCGCCGCCAATACAGCATTGACTTGCTAATGCCATATAAGCCACAGGTGCTTTCATCACTAGCCCAGCAATAATCACGAACAGGCTATGAATTGCTAACCATACAAAGCCGATGGCAAAGTAGATTGGAAAGTCATCAATCATGGTCAAGTCCATTCTAAGGCCCATACTAGCAATCAAAATATACAGCATGACAGTGGAGACCTTTGATGCACCTAATTGCTCAAGTTCACGCACTTTGGTATTTGAAAGTGCAATACTGATAGTGGTCACTATGATGACAATCCAAAAGAAATTTGAAGTCAGACTAAACTTTTCTGTTGCAGGGTAGTGGGCGGCAAAATATGGCGCCAGAATATCAGCCCCCATATGTGCTAATCCCGTCACGCCAAATGCCACACTGAATATTAATATGTAATCAGTTATGGTGATATTCTTGACCGTGTGAGCTTGCTGATATTCGCTTGTAGCGATTAACCGCTGATAATTGCTTGAGTCGGCACCCGTTTTTTTATCTATCGCAGCAGCATTATTGGCGCAGATTAATAAAAATGACATCCAAATCGCTGAGTAGACTACATTGACCGAAATCATAATCGCAAATAAGTTTTCTTTTACCTGATAGATTTCTTTCATGGCAAGTTGATTCGCTGTGCCACCAACCCAATTCCCTGCTAAGGTCGCCATTCCGCGCCAGGCAGCATCTTCACCTAGCCAATTAATAGATTCAGGCGCTATTTTCGCAAAAAGTATCAGAGTTAACGGGCCGCCAATAATAATGCCTAAGCTGGCAATTAAAAACAGCATGACAATTTTAGGGCCCAATAATAGAATGGATTTTATGTCTACACTGATAATTAGTAATGTTAAACAAGCGGGCATTAAATACTTTGAGGATATGTGGGGTAATTGACTTTGGGAAGCATCGACAATGTTTAAGGTATTTAAAAATGATGGCAACACATAAATCATGACCATAATGGGCACAAAACGGTAAAGTTGTTTCCAAAAGCTTTGTTTTAGCTTGCTAGTATAAAATACCAAACCAATAATCGCGGCCAACAAGCCAAAAATGACCGGATCTGCAGTAATCATAATTTATATTGGCAACCTTATTAGTTTATCGCTTTGTTATTGATTGCAGAATTGGATGAACTCTTCAAGTAACGGACTTAATGCTTCTTCATTACGCCAAATAGACCAGTAGTTTCGCTCGAAATCCCACTCTGGTAAATCTATTTCAATAAGTTGACCGCTGGCTATTTCTTCTTTTACAGCAAGGTAGGGCAGTACACTAACGCCAATGCCAGTACCAATAGCACGTTTTATCGCGCCCATAGTATTCATTGATAATTCTTGATGAATATTGATACTGGCACTTTTTAATAGCTGGGTATTACGTAGCCTCGACACCGAAATGGTTTCATCCATAACCCATAATTGTTGCGACAGCAATTCAGGGGTAATGGTTTCGCTTGCTATTGGATTGTTACTGCCGATGACGATACACAATCTATCTTTAAGCCACTGCTGATACTGTAAATTATTTAACCCAGGCTTGGCATCGACAAAACCTAAATCCAGTTCTTTTTCAGACACCATTTTCTCGATGGCTAAACTGTTGTTAATCACTAGTTTAATATCAACACAGGGGTGTTGTTGTTTAAATAATGGGATGATTCTTGAAAGAATATAGTTACCCGCAGTTTTACTACTGCCAACTTTGATGGTGCCACCGATGGCTGTTCGCTCAGTAAACATCTGCTCTAATTGATTACTTTTAGAAAGCATCTCATTGGCGTAAGGCAAAATAACTTCACCATTATCATTAATGGTTAAGCCGTTACTGCTTCTCTCAAACAGACGGGTGCCTAATGAACCTTCTAAATCCTTTAACGCCATACTGACAGCGGGGACTGACATATGTAATGTTTTGGCTGCTTTAGAGATCTGACCATTAATATGGATGGCTTTAAATATTGACAGTTGCTTGAGTGTGATTTTCATGGGCAAATTATTCTATGAATTCATCAATAGTATAACGAGTTGACAATATTACTCTGTAAACTTTTGGTATTATTTTTAGGAATTGCTAACGAGTTCAAGTTATTTGAAAAAGTCTTACCTTGTTAGCATAAACCCATCATTTATGATGGGTTTATCATATTTTATCAGCGAGACCTAGATCGATATAAGTGCAGATATTAACGCGAAATAAAAATTGGACTTAGAAATCGTAGCGCACGCCTACAGTAAATACACTGTCATCTTCTAATTCAATCGTCGGGCCTGTGTTAGCAACCCGATATTCACCTTCATAGGTGGCGTAGTGGCCAAACACCATCGTTGATTTTGATAGACGGTAATCGGCACCTACAGTGAAGGAGTTAATATCGACATCGGTCGCTTCCTTGTATTGCGCTGAAGACACGTCATTATTTTTAAAATACTTACCAAAACCGGCCTTATCCTTGCCATATTCAGCTTTAAAGTTGATGCCACTCCAGTTATATATTGCGCTAACGAAGTAGGAATTACCTTCTTTATCACTATAGGTTTGGCTTTGGGTATTTTGTAATAAACCGCCTAGTTTAAGACTACCTATTTTGACTTGACCAACCCCGCGGTATGCGTCGACACCGCCAATGGTGTTATAAGCCGCTGCAACGTAATAACGTTGTTTTTTCAGCTTTTTGTCACCAGCGGTAACGCTTAATGCGTACTGACTCTCGTTAGAATCATAATTATCATCAACTAAATAGGTGGCATTTATACTGACTAAATCGGCAATTTTAGGTGAATAGTAAGTAATGCCATCAGCTTTACGATCTTGCCCAGCAATCATTCTATTGTAGGCGGCATTGGTTAATGCAAATGCTTCAGCTGTGCCTTTTGAGGTTTTCATTACCGTATCATTTCGGCCAACAATGACAGTACCTAAACCACTTCTCACCCCTAAATAGGTGTTTCTTGGTTTAAATAAATCATCATCAGCTTCGTTGGTGGCAGCGTTAACTTGCACTTCAACATTATAAATAATCTCTATGTTTTCATATATTTTCTCACTGCCTTTTACCCCTAGGCGAGAAAAGTTATTTTCCAGCACAGTACCCGATTTTTGATTTTGTGTTGTTAAACCGTTATCAGACCCTGTTAGTGCCATTTCTAAGCGGCCATAGAACTGCGGTGACTCAGCGAATGCGGCAAAAGAGCTCGCTGATAGGGTTGATACAACAGTGAGTGAAACTAGTGATTTTTTCATCTTCTTAATCATCTCTATTTTAAAGTAATATTATCAATTGGTTATATTGCTTTAGCTAATGAATAGATTCATTAATAAACCTCAATATCATCAATTTTGAGGAGGTTGCAGCGTATGTAAACCTGATATACATAATAGGATTGAATCATGGAGATAAATTCTAACTGGGTCACAAATGTTGTGGCTTTGTAGCGATTTAAGTTAATTTTAATTTGGTTTCATTAAAACTTAACCAAGTGCCAATGTTGACCAATGTCTAAGTTTTACTATCTCTTTATGAGTATTCTATCGTCCAACAAAGCAAGTTGTGAAAATGATAATTAGAGGTATGAACCAATGAAACTTAAATATTTAGCTTCGGCAGTGGCAGTGATGATGCTTACTTCTGGCAGCGTAATGGCAAAAAATGACTTAGCGTCTTTCCATACTGAAATGGGTGACTGTCAAAGCTGTCACGTTGCAGAAAAAATGAAAGACATCAAGAAAAGCATGACTGATAGCCAAACTCATGAGAACGCCCAGTGTCAGGACTGTCATGGTGGTTATGCTGATTTAGTTAACGATGAACTTGCGTTTGACCCTCATGCATCTCATTTAGGAGATATCAACTGTACTTCTTGTCATACCGCCCATGCTAAACCTGAGTTGACTTGTAATAACTGTCATAACTTTGAAATGGAAATGCCATTTGCTGATTCAAAAGCGAAGAAGAAGTGGGATGGTGATTGGAATCAAGACAAAATCCAACAAGCGATTGATAAAGGCCCTGTAGAAACGGTTGATGTGATTGTTGTTGGTGGCGGTAGTGCCGGTTTCAATGCAGCGATTTCAGCTAAATTGGCAGGTGCCAACGTTGTTTTATTTGAAAAAGCCCCTTATACCGGTGGTAACTCAATGCTTGCTGCAGGCGGTATTAATGCTGTCGGCACACCACAACAAAAAGCCAAAGGCATTGAAGACACTGTTGATTGGTATGCTGAAGATGCCATGAAAGGCGGTCGTTATCAAAATGACCCTAAACTTGTGCAAACTATGGCTGAAGAGTCTGCTGGCGCTGTAGCATGGCTTGAGTCTTTAGGTGCTGATATGTCAGAGCTTAAACGTTCAGGCGGCGCAAGAGCAGAGCGTACTCACGCACCTTCTGGTGGCGCGTCAATTGGTCCACACTTAATTGATACCTTGCGTAAAGCCGCAGTAGAACGTGATATTCCAGTTCGCGTTAACTCAAGAGTTGAAAAAATCGTCTTAAATGATGATCAATCAGTTGCTGGCGTGGTGGTTCACGGCCGTCATTCAGGCTACAACATGGTCGCTGCTGATTCTATTGTATTAGCGACAGGTGGTTATGGTATGAATAAGCAAATGGTTGCTTACTACCGCCCAACAATGAAAGACATGTCTAGTTCAAATAACGTTACAGCCACTGGTGATGGTGTGCTACTTGCTAAAGAAATTGGCGCTTCAATGACTGATATTGATTGGGTTCAAGCGCATCCTACAGTAGGTAAAGATAGCCGTATTTTGATTTCTGAAACCGTTCGCGGTGTTGGTGCAATTATGGTCAATACTGATGGCAACCGTTTCATTAATGAACTAACGACTCGTGACCGTGCATCAGATGCAATCTTAAAGCAAAAAGATCAATATGCTTGGTTAGTGTTCGATGAGCAATTGGTTGAGAAAAAGAAAATGGTACGTGGTTACGAACATTTAGGTATGTTAAGTAAAGCCAACACCATTGAAGAACTGGCAAAAATCACCGGAATGGCTGATTTACCGAAAACTGCAGCGGATTACAACAAGTATAAAGCAGCAGGTAAAGATGATGCATTCGGCCGCGCCAATATGCCATTAAGCTTAAGCACGCCGCCATACTACGCTGTAAAAGTAGCACCTGGTATTCACCATACTATGGGCGGGATCGCAATTGATACCGATACGAATATCTTGAACCTACAAAGCTGGAAAATGCCTGGTTTGTTTGCGGCTGGTGAGGTCACTGGTGGTGTTCATGGTTATAACCGTCTAGGCGGTAACGCAATCGCTGATACGGTAGTATTTGGTCGTAAAGCTGGTGAAAACGCCGCTAAGCATGCGCTAAAAACTAAATAACTCTTAGTTAAATTTCATCATTCCCTTATAAAGGCCAAGTCTCATCAACTTGGCCTTTTTTTATTAATAACGCCGCATTAATAAAATAAAGAGTCACTGTGCAGTTAACCAGATATAAAAAAGCCAAGTTATAATAACTTGGCTTTTCTTATTACCTTAGGGGATTAAAGGCTGATAACATCAAAAGTCACGTTTGGATTAACGTCAGCTTCATAGTCGATGCCAGCAATACCAAAACCAAACAGTTTTAAAAACTCTTCTTTGTATTCATTGTAATCAGTCAGTTCAGCAAGGTTTTCAGTGGTGACATCCGGCCATAAGTCACGGCAATGTTTTTGAATTTCTTCGCGTAACTCCCAATCATCTAAACGAAGACGATTTTCATCATCTGTTGGTGCCGCTTGACCATCAGCGCGATATAAACGCTCGCTGAACATACGGTAAATTTGGTCCATACAGCCTTCATGAACGCCTTCTTCACGCATTTTCTTAAATACCATCGCGATGTATAAAGGCATTACCGGGATAGCAGAGCTTGCTTGAGTGACAACACTCTTAAGCACAGCCACATTGGCAGAACCGCCTGTTTTGGCTAACTTTTCATTAAGGCTATGAGCCGCACGGTCTAAATCCATTTTGGCTTTACCTAATGCGCCATGCCAGTAGATAGGCCAAGTGATCTCGGTGCCAATATAGCTGTAGGCCACGGTTTTACAATTATCCGCTAATACACCCGCATCACTTAAGGCGCTCATCCATAATTCCCAATCTTGACCGCCCATCACTGTCACGGTATCAGCAATTTCTTGCTCTGTTGCTGGCTCTACCGAGGTTTCGATGATGGTGTTTTTGTTGGTGTCTACCGCAGTTGCGGTATAAGTTTCACCGATAGGCTTAAGGCTTGAGCGGATCACTTCACCGGTATCAGGCAATTTACGCACTGGAGAAGCTAAAGAGTAAACCACCATATCAATTTGACCTAAGTCTTGTTTGATAAGCTCAATGACTTTTTGTTTAGCTTCATGGCTAAATGCATCACAGTTAATGCTTTTTGAATATAAACCTTCAGCTTTAGCGAATTTATCAAAGTAGGCAGAGTTGTACCAACCGGCCGTACCTGGTTTGGTTTCTGTGCTTGGTTTTTCAAAGAAAACACCAATGGTGGCCGCATCACTACCGAACGCTGATGCAATACGAGAAGATAAGCCGTAGCCACTTGAAGAGCCAACCACTAAGACTTTTTTAGGGCCATTGGCAATTTTGCCTTTTGCTTTGGTTAATTCGATTTGTTCTTTGACGTTAGCTTCACAACCGATAGGATGAGTGGTTGTACAAATAAAGCCACGTGTTTTAGGTTTAATAATCATAATTTGGTTTCTTCCTTTAACAATCGCACTAGGATAAATAGTTAGGCGACGAATTGGCACTAGTTTTTATGTTTTTTGGCTAAATTACTCAGTGGTTGGAGCAGTTTAGCGTTTGGCTGTGAGTTGTGTTTGCTGCGATATTAAGCGGCGAGAGTACTCTTGTTGTGGGTGATTGAATAATTCTTCTGTGCTCGCTAGTTCAACTACGCTGCCATTTTTGAGCACCAGTACCTTGTCACTAAAATGACGTACAATGTTCAAATTGTGGGTCACAAAAATATACGATAGCCCCATTTCTTTTTGTAATTTTATCAGCAGATTAAGTATTTGAGAACGCACTGATAAATCTAATGAGGCAAGTGCTTCATCAGCGATAATGATTTTAGGGTTTAACATTAAAGCTCTAGCAACGGCTACACGTTGTTTTTGACCTTCAGAGACCATATGAGGATAGAAATTGGCATGTTCAGGTAGTAAGCCCACTTTTCTGAGTCTATCTGCCACCCGCACTTTTCGTTCCGCTGAATTCAATGTGGTGTTAAATCGTAATGGTTCTTCTAGTAGGCTACCAATGGTTAACCTCGGGTTTAATGAGGTGTTAGGGTCTTGAAAAATCATTCTAATTAAGCGGCTGCGCTGTTTGAGATTTCGCGCCTCCAATGCTTCCCCTTCAAACAATATTTCTCCACCGCTGCGAGGCTCTGCGCCAACCAGTATTCGCGCTAAGGTACTTTTACCTGAGCTTACTTCACCGACAATAGCCAAGGTTTGTCCACGCTCAAGTTCAAATGATAGTGGTGACAGGGCTTGATTATATTGCGCTTTGAACCTTTTATAACCCGTAAAATAGCGTTTGCTTAGCTGGTTTACTTTAAGTAATGGAGTTGTCATCTTCTATCTCACTGTTATACGGGAAATGGCAGGCAAAATAGCGATCTTTTTCGTGGGCCAAACTGGGTTGGATAACACATGCTCTTTGGGCGTCAGGGCAGCGAGGACCCAGCCTGCACCCTGCAGGCAAATGCTGCAATGACGGCGAGGAACCTTGCAATGTTGGTAAATAGGCTTTGTGGCGTATTTGGCCTGCAAAGTCTGGCAGATTTTTGAATAATGCTTTGGTATAGGGGTGATAGGGTTGTTTGATTAATTCGTTAACGGGCCCCGACTCCATGATTTGTCCGCTGTATAAAATACTGATGCGATCGCACCATTTTGCTAAAGTTTCTAGTTCATGGCTGACTAGCAGTATAGAGACATTTTGAAGTTGGTTTAATTGAGCTAACAAACGAAATATTTGCGCTTGAGTACTTAATTCCATCGCATTCGTTGGTTCGTCGGCGATTAATAACTTAGGGTGGTTAGCTACTGCCATAGCAATCATTACCTTTTGGCAGGCACCTTCAGAAAGTTCCCAAGGGTAGCGCTTCATAATGGCTTTGGGCTTTTTAATTCCAACTTTATGAAGCCATTTTTGCGCGGTTAAATGAGTGTCTTTTGCTCTGCGCCAAAAAGGCACGGCTTTGTTTGGCGTGAGCGATTCAATTAACTGACTGCCGATAGTTTTTACCGGGTCTAAACTGCCAGAAGGGTCTTGGAAAATCATGGTCATATCACTGCCCATTAAGCTGCGACGTTGCCTTTTAGTCATTTCCAATAAATTTTTGCCATCCCACATCATGCGATCGGCAATGATGCGCCAGTTTGGGCCTAAAACGCCTAGTACCGCTTTGGCTAATAAGCTACGCCCAGAACCTGATTCACCAACTAAGCCATGAATTTCACCCGGATTAATGGTTAAACTGACTTTCTCAAGTACCTTCACTGTGCCTTGTGGGGTATCGAGTTCGATAGTGAGATTTCTGACATCAAGTAATGGCATGGGCTAGTTTCTTATCGGCGCGAGCGCCGAGCGTAATCCGTCACCCACCAAATTAATGGATAACACAGTAAATAGGATCGCCAAACCTGGAATGGTAATCGACCAAGGCGCAATTAATTGGCTGTTTAACCCTTGAAAAATCATCGCTCCCCACTCTGAGCTAGGGGCTTGTGCTCCAAGATTGAGAAAGCCTAAGGCGGCAATGTCTAATATCGCCACCGATATGGCAATGGTCGTTTGAATAATAACCACTTCCCAGACGTTTGGCATGATGACATACCAAAAGATTTGTATTTGACTGGCGCCATCAAGTTTAGCGGCAATAACGTATTCTTTTTGTAGCTCTTCATGTACTGCTTGGTGAATTGCCCGCACAAATTGCGGCGTTAAGGCTAAGCCTACTGCCCAAAATACATTTATTAACCCCGGACCGGTCACTGCGACAACCAAAATGGCGAGCAATAATGACGGAATTGATAATAAGGCATCGAGCAAATGACCTAAAATACTTGATTTTAACCCACGCATCATTCCTGAAAGGGAGCCAATAATAAAGCCGACGATTAAGGCGCAAAGCACCACAATTAATGACATGCCGAACGTTAATCTAACCCCATGCAATAAGCGGCTGAATAAGTCTCGGCCTAAATCATCGGTACCTAAAAAATGCGAAACATGTCCAAGGGCGTCCCATGATGGCGGTAATAATATGGCATCAGGATTTTGCATTTCTGGTGGGTAAGGAGCGAGTAGCGGCCCCAATACAACCAGTAGTAATAAAAATATTACCGCCCAAAGGCCTGCGACAGCAAATGGGTTACTAGCAAATGCTTTCCACAATTGCATCATAGGTGAAGCTATGTGTTCATCCTGATATATTTTAATTGCTGGCATACAGTTCTTTCCTATTAATAGGGTTAATAGTGGTATGCACTAAATCAATCATAATGCTTAAAAAGATAATCAGCAAAGAGACTGAAAGGATCCCTGCTTGAATCACGGTGTAATCTCGCTGATATATTCCTGCAATAAGCCATGATCCCACCCCTGGCCATGCAAAAATTACCTCGACAATAATGCCGTAACTGGCAAACGAGCCAAGCATTAAGCCAAAGGCTTTAAGAACTGGGATAAGCGCGTTAGGTAAGGCGTGTTTCATTAAAATACTATAGGTATTAAGGCCACGGGCTTCAGCAGCGCGAATATAGGTTTGGGTCATAACCGTCATCATTGCTTGACGTGTGATACGTATAACGACAGTAAAAGGTAATACCGCTAAGGTTACCGCAGGTAAAATGATGTGTAATAAGGCATCTTTAAATGCTGAGATCCGATAGGCTTCATGTGATAGCAAAGTATCGATCAGCATAAAACCTGTGACGGGTTCAATTTCATATAATAAATTGATTTGTCCAGAGATCGGCAACCACTCTAGCTTTACCCCAAACCATAATGACAAGGTTAATCCGAGCCAGAATACAGGTATAGAGTAACCGGTTAAGGTTAGGGCTAAAATACTGCGCTGGACTGACTTGCTTTCACTTAATGAGGACAATACGCCAAGTGGCACTCCAAAAAATATTGCTATCGTCCCAGCAAATAATGACAATTCAAAAGAGGCGGGTAACACGTTACTGAGCTCTGTGGCGACACTTTGTTGTGAGTTAACCGAAATCCCTAAATTGCCTGATAATCGCTCGGTTAAATAAGCGATAAATTGACTAAGCTGGTTACTATCAAGCTTAAAGTCTGCAACGGTTTGTGCTTGTTGCTCACTGCTAGGGAACTGTATCCCAGTTAAGGCGTAGTTTTTTTCAACTGGAAACATACCGGTGGCAAAAAACAGTACCGCAATCATAACCAATGAAGTGGCAAAAAATAAATTAATTCGTCTTAGAAAATAACGCCACATTAAGGTTTTTTCTCCGCAGTTTTTAGTTCGATATTAGAGAAAGCCATTCCACCATAGGGGTTAACATCTTTAGTTGATACTGAAATGTTTTTTAGGATCAATTTTTGTCCATGGGCAATATTAACCAAGGGAACTTGCTGATGAATGAGCTGTTCAGCTTGCTGATATAGCGCCTTTCTTGTGGTTTTTATTGGCGTAGCTTTAGCTTGTGCAAGTATTGCGTCCAATTCAGCTGAACACCATTTAGAACGGTTATTATTTGATTCTAGGGCTGAGCAACTGAGTAGTGGGGTAAAGAAATTATCAGGATCGGTATTGTCAGCATTCCAACCAATTAATACTGAATCATAATCTTGGCTAATTAATTTTTGCGTAAACACGCTCCAGTCATAACTGACAATATTCACTTTAACCCCAATGTTGGCTAAGTCGGCCTGAATCAGCTCTGCGGTCTTGAGGGCGTTTGGATTATAAATTCGCACCACTGGCATCGCCCAAATATCAAAGGTTAAGTTATTAACCCCTGATTCTTCTAACAGCCTTTTAGCTTTCTCAGGATTAAAATCATTAGGGTCGGATGAGTCTGAATAAGCCCATGATCCTGGCGGCAGCATTCCGGTCGCTTCTACAGCGGTGTCATGGTAAACCACATTAAGGATATTTTTCTTATCAATGGCATGGGCAAGGGCAAGTCGAACTCGCACATCGTCTAGAGGAGGCTTTTGAGTGTTAAATGCCCAAAAGCCGACGTTTAACCCCGGTTTAGTGTTAACTTTTAAGTGTTTATGCTGTTTAATTACTGCAAGTTCATTGGCCTTTGGCAGGGCAGACACATGGCAATCTTTAGTGATGATTTTAGCCAGTCTAGACTCACTTTTAGGTGTGATATCAAAAACTAACAGGTCAATTTTAGCCGCTTTACCCCAATATGCGGTATTGCGTTTATAGCGAATAAAATCATTTTTGACATAATCTGCGAGGTAAAAAGGCCCTGTGCCGATGGCGAAGTAATCGATATTTTCAGGGGTACCTGCCTGCCATTGTTGCTCGCCATATTCGGCAGAAAGAATAACGGCAAAATCAGTGGCCAAATTAGCTAAAAATGATGCATCAGGTTGGGTTAAGTGGAATACCACTTCATAATCGTTTACTTTTTCGACTCGACTCACTAAGTTGGAAAAATCAATACTTTGGAAAAATGGATAGCCAGTTCTGCTCACTGAGTGAAAAGGATGCGCGGGATTAATGATGCGATTAAATGAGAATAGGACATCATCGGCATTAAAATTTCTTGAAGGTTTGAACAAATTATTGTGCTGGAACTGTACGCCTTTACGCAACACAAAGTGATAACGTAAGCCATCATCGGATATGCGCCACTGGGTTGCCAGCGCAGCCATAAAATCAGATGAGTCATTGTTATAGTCAATTAGGCGGTTGTATAACTGATTAGAACTGGCATCAATAGTGGTACCAGAAGTGACCAATTGCGGATTAAAGGTTTCAGGATTGCCCTCAGAGCAATACACAATACCTGATGGGACATTGAGTTCACCACAACCTGTTACTAAAAAACTTAGCAAGCAGAGTAATGCAGCAGGTTTAAAGCGTTTTAATGTCTCACGCATTTTTTCATCATATTATTTAGGTACTGAATAAGTATTTTAGCAGTGTTAATAACTTAGGAGCAAATATCCTATTAAGACTTTTCAAGTAAATTATACTTTTTCAAAATGCCCCGCAGTTGGTGGTAGCTTAAACCTAATATTTCAGCGGTTTTCTTTTGATTATATTGGCTTTGGGCTAAGGCACTTTTTAGCAGGTTAATCTCATAGTTTTCAGTATGCTCTTTAAAGTCTAATGGGAAGCGAATATCTCTGTCTGTTGCACTGGTGCTAACTGATGATGCTTCATTTTCAGTGGAGTCATCGGTTACTGGAACCGCGACTGAAGTATCGGGAGCTTGATGCTCTGTTTGCTGCCTTTCACGAGTTTTGATTCTTGATGTTGGTCGATAAGGAGAGGCAAAAGGATCGACAATAATGTGGTCAATTTCTTCACCTTCAGATCCTCGACGATAGACGCTGCGTTCGACCACGTTTTTAAGTTCGCGGATATTACCTGGCCAGCGATATGACATGAGTTGCTCTATAGCTACTGGACTAAAACCGCCAAAATAATCTAAATTCAGTTGCCTTGCCATGCTCACGGCAAAATGCTCTGCTAAAGGCATGATGTCTTCTGTGCGGCTACGAAGGGGCGGTAGGGTGATAACATCAAAGGCTAACCTATCCAGTAAATCAGCCCTAAATTCACCATTTTCAGCTAATGAAGGTAAGTCCTCATTGGCAGCACAAATTAACCTTACATTGGTATTAACTGTTTTACTGCCACCCACTCGTTCGAATTCACCGTATTCGATGACACGTAACAGTTTCTCTTGAATTAATCCTGAGGTATTGGCCAGCTCATCTAAAAATAAGGTGCCTTCATCGGCGCGTTCGAAGCGACCTTCATGTTTGCCTTTCGCGCCCGTAAACGCACCAGACTCGTGGCCAAACAGTTCGCTTTCAAGTAATGATTCACTTAATGAAGAGCAGTTTAATTTAATAAACTCTTTATCCCAACGGCCTGATAAATAGTGTAACCGCTCGGCGATTAATTCTTTACCTGTGCCGCGTTCACCAATAATTAATACCGGCTTAGAAAGTGGGGCAACTTTAGAAACATGTTCTAATACCTCTAACAAAGCATTAGATTGTCCGATAAGATTGTCTTGCTCAAATTGTTTAGTCACTGTAATTTTTAGTCTATTACGCTAACAAGTGGTGAAAATCATAATAGTGGGCTGCGGCATTAAAAGAAAGAAAAAGTTAATATTTTGGTTATGATGTTGAATTGTCTGGTTTTTTAAAAGTTGGCACAACTCGTGAATAGTAAACTTCGACATTAACAATATTTTTGAGGGACACATTATGGGAATCTTCTCACGCTTTGCAGATATCATTAATTCGAACATCAGTGCTTTACTTGATAAAGCTGAAGATCCAGAAAAAATGGTACGCCTGATCATTCAGGAAATGGAAGACACGTTAGTTGAAGTACGCTCTACTTCTGCAAAAGTATTAGCAGAAAAGAAAGAATTACTAAGACGCATTAGCCGAGTTCAAGAGCAAGTGATTGATTGGCAAGCTAAAGCTGAATTAGCTTTATCGAAAGATAGAGAAGACTTAGCAAAAGCTGCGCTAATTGAAAAACAAAAAACGGTTTCATTATTAGAAACCCTTGAGATGGAACTTCAAGTAGTAGAAGAGCACATTGCTCGTCTTAAACATGAAGTTGAACAGTTACAAGAAAAACTGAATGATGCCAGAGCACGCCAAAAAACCATTATTATGCGCAAGCAAACTGCCACTTCACGTTTAGAAGTTAAAAAGCAGCTTGATTCAAGTAAAATTGATGATGCGATGGTGAAGTTTGAGCAATATGAGCGTCGCGTTGAAGGTTTAGAGTCACAAGTTGAAGCTTATGATATTGGTAAAAAGGGTAGCCTTGCTGATGAGTTTGCGGCACTTGAAGCTGAAGATTCAGTCAATGACGAACTTGAAGCATTAAAAGCGAAAGTGAAAGCTAAATCGCAACCTAAATCAAAAACTAAATCAGACAAGTAAACTTTTTCAGAGGTGAGTTATGGATATGGATCTTCTTATTGCCCCAATCATTATATTTTTAGTTATTGTGGCACCTATTTGGTTGATTCTTCATTATCGCAGTAAGCGACAAGTGAGTCAGGGGCTCACTGAAGAAGAGTTTACACAATTGAATGAATTAATTGCCCAAGCTGAAAAAATGGGCCGACGTATTGAAACATTGGAAGCTATTTTAGATACGGAAGCGCCAGAGTGGAGGGGGAAAGATGAGCACAGCTAACGGTCGCACATTATACCGCATCCCATCATCAGGCAAAATTTCTGGGGTATGTGCAGGGATTGCAGACTTTTTTAATCTTGAAACCTGGTTAGTCAGAGTGGTCGTAGTCTCAATATTTTTATTGGGTGGTTCTGGGCCTGTGTTTATTATCTATGTCGCCTTATGGATGATATTAGATATTAAGCCTGAAGATACAACACATGCCAAAGGCCACAAAGATATTGAAGTGAAGAAAAAGGTTTGGCAGGCAGGAGAGCCGGCAAAACGTGCCTTACATGATGTAAATAGTCAGTTTTATGCACTTGAAATTAGACTGCAACGACTTGAGCGCCATGTCACTTCCGATAATTTTGATTTGAAAAGAGAAATTAATAATCTTTAACTCGATTCAGACGACTATCTTCATATAATTCCAATGGGCGGTTTACCGCCCTTGTGTTTTTTTAGTAAAGACTTGATTATCAGTACTTGAAAATATTTTTCATCCCTATTTTGCTTATTCCTTAATTTGAGATTAACTATGAGCTTTATTGATCGTTCAATTAATAAAATTTCCCAAAAAACTCATCAATTAGTTCATCGCTCAACCGATCGGCATGTTCGTTTAGCCGTGACCGGTTTATCAGGGGCGGGTAAAACCGCCTTTATAACAGGGCTGGTTAATCAAATGCTCCATGCTGGGCTGCAATCAGAAAAAAGCCAAACTCAAAACCCATTGCCTTTGTGGCAAGTGTGCCGTGAAAATCGTTTGATAGGCATTAAACGCGCCATGCAACCTGATTTAGCCATTGCCAGTTTTGACTATAAAGGAGCGATGACATCATTAACCCAGTCGCCTGCAACTTGGCCTGCATCAACCCGTAATATCTCTGAGTTAAGGCTAGCGATTAAATATCGTCCTCAAAAGGGCATATTGGCAAAACTTGCTGATACTGCCACCTTGTATGTGGATATTGTTGATTACCCAGGTGAGTGGTTATTGGATTTACCAATGATGAAGCAAAACTTCATCCAGTGGTGTGAGTCACAAATTGACGTTAAGCACCGATTAGCTGCCTCAAGCTATTATCCGCAGTTTGTTAGTGTATTAGCTAACATCAATTTATCAGAAACTGCTGATGAGCATAAGTTAAAGCAGATTGCAGACTTGTACCAAACATTACTGGTCGACTTGGTTAACAACCAAGGCTTTTATCTTGCACAGCCTGGTCGAATGCTATTACCTGGAGAGTTTGCCGATACCCCTTTATTGGCCTTTTTCCCACTCATAAATCTCAGTAATGATGAATTAGCCAATTTAGAAAACGCTGCTGACTCTAGCTATTACCAAGTGCTAAAGCGTCGCTATGAAGAGTATGTTTCAGTGGTGGTTAAGCCGTTTTATCGGGATTATTTTGCTAGTTTTGATCGTCAATTGGTGCTGGTGGATTGCTTTAATGGCCTAAACAGCGGTAAAGCACAATTTGAGGATATGGGTAATGCACTCAATAGTATTGTCGAAAGCTTTCATTTTGGACAATCGAGTTTATTAAGGCGTTTGTTCTCACCTAAAATTGATAAGTTACTGTTTGCCGCCAGTAAGGTTGACAGGGTTACTCGTGATCAACAGAGCCATGTATTAAGTTTATTGACCGATATGCTAAAACACAGTCAGCACTTTGCTAACTATGAAGGCTGCGAAGTCGAAACGATGGCCATTAGCGCCATCAAAGCCACACAGCATGGCATGGTATCAACAACCAGTGGCGAGCAAGAAGTGGTCAGAGGCATAGATAAAAATCAGCAAATGCTCACCATATTTCCAGGCGAAGTGCCTCAGCGGTTACCCCAAGATAGCTTTTGGGACAAGCAAGGCTTTAATTTCGTGTCTTTTAACCCGCCTCGATTACCACAATCATCGATGTCCGACCCTCGTTTTGAGCATATTCGCTTAGATCATCTTTTACAGTTTTTGCTGGGGGATAAGTTGCAATAATATGAGTAACAATAATAGCAAGAGAACAGAGTTTGAAGACGCTCAACTTAAGCAGCAGCAAGTGTTTGATACTGAAACGCTTGATTCGGGTAAGGATCAAGACGTTAAAGGGTCACAATCATTTACCGATGTCGAGTTTATTTGTGAAACTAATTTAGCAAAACTCCCTGAAACCATCGATGAACTCGAGTCCATCGATAAGCTCGGCGCTAAGCCTAAAAAAATCTCAATGCTTGCCAAGTTATCATTGTTAGCTTTGATACTGGTGGTTATCGTTCAAACCATACAAGGGCTGCAAACTGCCTACCTGCAAAGCCCGTGGCTATTTGGTTTTTACGTGACAGTGGCGGGGATCATCATGGCGTGGGCTGGGGCAATAACCCTGTCAGAGTGGAAAAAACTGATAAAGCTTAAACATGTGGCCGATACCCAAGCCACAGGCGAGCGTTTAGCGTTAAGTATGCAGCGCGGTGAAGCCAGTAAGTTCATCAGCCCCTTATTGCAAAAATACCCAGATACCGAAGGTAAAAAGCAATACTTAGCCATTAATAGCGTTGAACATAATGACGCTGAAATGGTGATGCTATTTGATGAATTAGTTTTGTCTGAACGCGATGAAAAAGCCAAAAAAATTGTAAGTCGCTTTGCGGCGGAGTCGGCACTACTGTTAGCGGCGAGTCCTTTAGCAGTATTAGATATGGCGATTATTTTATGGCGTAATCAGCGCATGGTTAATGTTATTGCAGATGTATATGGCATTGAATTAGGCTATTGGAGCCGGATTAAACTGATAAAAAGTATCGTACTAAATATTGTTTATGCTGGCACCACTGAAGTGGTAACAGATTTAGGCACCCAGTTATTATCGGTTGAAATGACCGGAAAGTTATCAGCACGTTTAGCCCAAGGTTTAGGCGGAGGTTTATTAACTGCGCGACTTGGTTATCAAGCCATGAGCTTATGTCGGCCGCTAAGTTTTAAAGCGCAAAATCGCCCTAAATTGAGCCAAGTGCATCAGCAGTTGTTAGGCGAACTAAAAAGCTTTTCTGCGAGTGTAATGAAAACAAATAAAAATAAGCAAAACAAACAGTAGAAAAATAATCTTACTTATTTTTGCAAAAAATAAATTGTTTACTACAGTTTTATGTTAGCGATAAATGCCCTGTTTTTAATAGATCATTTTCTTGTTGAATAGGGTGTAACGCTGACAAATACCGACCATGGATAGGGAAGTTGGTCGGGTTATTAAATAGGACTTTAAGGAGTTAACAATGAAACATCCATTACTCATGGGCGTCATGCTCACCTGCGCGTTATCAGCAGCAAGTATCAGTTTGGCTGTCGCCAAAGACACCACTAAACCAGCAGCACTCACTTCAGCTGAAATGTCTAAAACCACAGCCGTGAAAAGTAGCAATACAAAGATGGCTAAGGTGAATATTAATAAAGCGACAGCAGAGCAGTTACAAGCCCTCAATGGTGTTGGTGAAGCCAAGGCAAAAGCCATTGTGGAATATCGAAATAAATATGGTAAGTTCAAAAATGTCCAGCAATTAACCCAAGTTGCCGGTATAGGTGAAAAGCTGGTTGAGAAAAATGCTAAAGCGATAAGTTTGTAATTTATCAATTGACGACTTGGTATTAAAAAAGGGAGCTTTCGCTCCCTTTTTCAGTTTACAGATTCAATGGATGGTTACTGAGCGGTAAGTTGCTGACCGTTGACTTCAAAAGAATCTTCACCCATTAAATATAAGTAGGTTGGCATGATATCTTGTGCGGTTTTTAATGTTTGTGGATCTTCACCTGGGTAAGCTTTTGCGCGCATTTCAGTGCGGGTTGCACCAGGGTTAATACTATTTACACGCAGGCTAGTGCCTTCACATTCATGGGCAAGTACTTGCATCATGCCCTCAGTCGCAAATTTAGAGAACGCATAAGGTCCCCAATAAGCTCGTCCTTGACGACCAACACCGCTAGAAGTGAAGACAATAGATGCTGATGGTGCGCTGCGCATTATCGGTAATAAGGCTTTAGTTAAGATTACTTGGGCGGTGACGTTCACTTTCATTACATCTTCAAGTGATTCAAGGTCGATATGTTCAAACGGCCCTAATGCGCCAAGTAAACTGGCATTATGCAGTAATCCATCTAAATGACCGAATTGCTCAGCGATAGTTTCGGCCATATCTTGATAGTTTTGCTCTGTGGCACCTTTTAAATCTAATGGCACAATAGCAGGTTTGGGATAACCAGCTTGTACTATTTCATCATAAACCGTTTCAAGTTTTTTAACTGTTTTACCTAGCAAAATAACGGTCGCGCCGTGTTTTGCGTAGTTTATCGCCGCAGTGCGACCAATACCTGCGCCAGCGCCGGTAACCAGGATTGTTTTATTTTTTAGTAAATCTTTTTTAGCTTGGTATTCCAACATGATTCAATTTTTCCTTGGACTGTAAAAGCATGTCAAATCTCGTTTCGAACAAAAGGTAAACGAACGTTTTAAACAATTGACTTATATTTGTTAGTGAATAGTATGTTTCTTTGTAACAAATTTGTGGCTAACTCTATAATTTTACGTTAACTTGAGATGAGTTAAGGACAAAAATATGTCCTTATGGTCATGCGTTTACACTATTGTGACCAATTTTTGGGGAAATTAAAATTATTACAACAAGATTTGGGGAAAAAAAGATGAAAAGACTCATATTGGGTGTTGCTATTGCATCTGCTCTTGGGCTTAGCGGCTGTAGTGAAGATAGTTCTAACGAAACAAAAGAAAAAGTAGCACCACTGGTACCTTCTTCATTCGTAAAGTTTAATCCCGATCCTAAAGAAATTGAAAAGGATCCAGAGAACCTTCCTTTACCAAGCGATTTAATATTCAATGGAACACTTGATGGTACGCTAAACATTCCTGGAGAAGACGGGATTGACTATATTGACCCTAAACTTGCTTTGGGGGCATTAGATGGTTGGTCAACTTCTTCACCAATTTCTCTAACGGTAGCTCTAGCAACCGATTCTGATGGTGCAATGCTCACCCTTGATGAAGCTTCTGTTTCTCAACCTGGTGCAGTAAGATTATTTGAAGCAACTGTTGGCGGCGCTTTATCATCTGATCCTGAATGTAGCGATGAGCCCTCTTTATCTGCATGTAAAGTAGGTGCTGAACTGCAATTTGGTGTTGATTTTGTGGCATTAGCTTCAGGCAATAAAATTGCCATAGTGCCGCTAAAACCACTTAAAGCAAATCAATCTTACATCTACGCTACCACCACATTAGTTCAAGACTCTGCAGGCCGCGCCGTTGAACCATCAAGTTCATATACCTTATTAAAACTTGATATCGACACTAAGCCTTTAGAAACCGACTCACAACTTTTAGTACAAGGTTTAGTTAATAGTTATGAAAAAGGCTTAGCTGCAGAACATGGCGTAGATGCTGAGACCATTACTTATTCCAGTTTGTTTACCACTCAGTCTGTTGCAGATGTATATGAAACCAGCAAATTGTTGATGGCTGGAGATCCTAATTATCAGCCATCATTTGTACAATTACCGACTCCAGCAGGTTACACTGTTGCACAAGCTGCAGGTCTCACACCTGAAGATGGTGCTGCTTTTGTGGTATCTGATTTAGCAGATGTTTATACCGCTACAATTCAACTACCTTTTTACGGGAACTGTTCATCGGTTACTTGTGACTTTCCAATAGTTGATGGTGTGCCTAGTGCACCAAATGGTCGTTGGTTTGCGAAAGGTGATAGCCCTGTATCAGTTTTATTAGCGCTCCAATCTGGGACAATGAGCCAAGCTAACTTTGGCCAACAAGCGGTTGCACAAGGTGTTGACCCTGTGGCGGCATTGCAAAATCCAGCATTAATGGCAGGTAAAACCTGGTTGTTAGATGCTGATGCAGACGGTAATAGGGCTGATGCTGATCCAACGAAGCATTTAACCAAATTTAATCCTATACCCGAATTAATGAGAATGGAAACTGTACCTGTATTAATTGCATTACCAAATGCCGCTAAAGTTGCTGCTTTTCAAGCATCTCAAGGTTCAACCTTTACACCTCCGTCAAACGGGTGGCCAACGAATATTGCCTTACATGGTTTAGGTGGAGGTAAAGAAATGGCACTAGCTTATGCCGGTTCTTATGCAGCTTTAGGTATTGCGACAATTGCTATTGATATGCCTCTACATGGTGCACGTTCTTATGGGGATGACGGAACTGGTTCATATATTATTTCAGCATCTGATCCTTCTTACGGGAAAGTAATTGGACAACCTGACGCTTTCAAATACGGAAATCCATTAGTATTCGTTAACATCGCAAGCACGCTAACGGTTAGAGATAATTTCCGCCAAGCAACTATGGATCATTTGGCGCTACGTTTATTATTGACTGGTTTATATACGACTATCGCAGGTGCAGAGGGTCAATTAGGACCACAAGTATTTGATATCAGCAAGATCAGTGCTCAAGGTCTAAGTTTAGGTGGCATTGTCGGTTCTACTTTTGCAACTTATGCATCTACTGGTTTAGTTAATCCTGCTGACGGTAGCGCATTACCCAATGCTTATGGCATTAATGCAGCTTCTCTAGTAGCGCCATCTGGTGGTTTAGCCGGCTCGTTTGTGGGCTCTGAAACATTCGCTCCGGTACTATTTGAAAATGTGACAACATCGCCTGTATTTATGGCATTAGTTGATGAAGCTAATGTGGGTGATTTTGAACCTGGTACACCTGAGTACGCTGCGTTAGTGCAAGCTGTATATGCTGAGTTTATTCCAACATTTGCCTTTGCTGTGCAAACGGCGGTTGATTCAGCTGACCCAATTAACCATGCGTCAATGTTAGCTGATACACAACTACCGGTTCATTTAATTGAAGTTGTAGGTGATGGTGCGGGTAACTTATCTGACCGAGTATTACCTAATCAGGTTGAAGGCTTCCCATTATCAGGAACAGAGCCGTTAATTGCAGCGATGGGCTTAGATTGTGTAAGTTCAAATAATGCAGGTTCTGGTGCCGTTCGCTTTAGTAAAGGTCATCACAGTTCAATAGTAAGCCCAGCTGAAATTGATGGTGTGACTGACGGTATGGCTGGCGCAGCAACAGTAGAAATGCAGACACAAGTTGCTGGTTTTGCTAAGTCAGCAGGCTTAGGTGCAGCAACGATTTTGGTTGATAACGACGAAGTGCTTCAAGCATGTGAGTAATAGAGATTAATAATTTAATCTTTTGATTAAAAACCCAGCATTTGCTGGGTTTTTATTGTCTACCGGGTTTAACTTCCTGCTAAGATAACGGCAATTAACGTTTCCCATTTGGAGTTTATTTTGGAGTTTTTATCCGAGTACGGCATGTTTCTAGCGAAAGCCGTCACTATTGTCGTTGCAATTCTTGCCGTTGTTATTGTGGTTTTAGCAAGCAGTATTAAACATAAAACTGAAAAGGGTGAGTTAAAGCTTACTGATGTTACTGATGAGCTAAAGGAACTTGAGAAAGAATTAAAGCAAGAGCTGCTGTCTAAAAAGCAATTTAAAGCTTATGAGAAAAAACTAAAAGCTGATGAAAAAGCGGCTGAAAAAGAAGACACGCCAAAATCAAAAGTATTTGTTATCGATTTTAAAGGCAGTATTGATGCAGGTGAAGTCGCCTCATTAAGAGAAGAAATTACTGCGGTATTAACCGTTGCTGATGAAAACGATCAAGTGTTAGTGAATGTTGAAAGCGGCGGCGGAATGGTGCACGGCTATGGTTTAGCCTCTAGCCAGTTAGACCGCTTGAAGCAAGCCAATATCCCACTGACTATCTGTATTGATAAAGTGGCAGCCAGTGGCGGTTATATGATGGCCTGTGTTGCGAACAAAATTGTTGCCGCGCCATTTGCGATTGTGGGTTCAATTGGTGTTGTTGCCCAATTACCAAACTTTAGCCGTTTACTTAAAAAACACGATATTGATTACGAGCAGCATACCGCTGGTGACTTTAAGCGGACTTTAACCGTGTTTGGTGAAAATACTGATGAAGGTCGTGAAAAGTTCCAACAAGAGTTGGAAGAAACCCATGTGTTATTTAAACAGTTTGTCAGTAAGTACCGTCCAGATATGGATATTGCAAAAGTCGCAACCGGCGAGCATTGGTACGGTCAACAAGCGATTGAATTAGGCTTAGTTGATGCTATTTCTACCAGTGATGATGTGGTGCTTGAGTTAGCCAAAAAACACCAAGTCATTAAAATTAAATATCAAATGAAAAAGAAACTGGCTGATAAAATTGCCCATGGCGCTTCTTTATCGGTTGATAGTGTATTAAACCGTTTGATGGAGCGTGATAACGCTGTTAAATAAGCCATTTAGAATAGGGTATCGATGCAAAGAGAATTAGGCTACAAGGCAAATATGATGGTAGGGGATCAATGTTACCCTGCCTTTGAACTACGGAATTTGCTTAACTTTATTGAACTGCATCTTGGCGACGTTGTCGCTACTGATATCTATTTAAAAATTGGCTTAGGGCCGCAAGAACTCAACGCCATGCAGTTTGTTTATGTATGGCAGGTTGAGTATGCCATGGAAGTGTTAAGAACGACCTCGCCAGATCCTGAAATTGGCGCTCGATTGGGCGCCAGTTATCAAATTGCCAGTCTTGATGTGTTACTGCCTTTCTTTGATAAATTTACCACCTTAAATCAATGCCTACTGTTTGTGATCAAAAACCCTGATTTAGCGGGTAGCTTTGCTGATACTGTTATTCGTTTTGATGAGACTAGATTATGGATAAGGTGGCTCAATACCGGAAAAGCTAACGCCCAAAAGTTTGCTTTTCAATTTCAGCACAGTGTTTGCGCGTTATTAGGCGCAGCAAGGCAGTTAGTGGCTTCAACTGTGGTTATTGATGAAATTCATATGGCAGAGCCTCAATGTAACACTGAGTTTTTAAGTGCAGAAACCGGCGCTAAAATTGTGTTTGATTGTGATTTCTATGAGTGGGGTATTGATATTGCTATACTCAATACACCGCTAAGTTATCAATTTGACCACCTTGCCTTAGCCGCTTCGGTGCCAGATGGCGTGTCATTTATTGAGCCGCTGCTGACAGATATTCGCCTATGCATGCCTAAGCCACCCAAGCTTGAACAATTGGCAGAAAAACACCATATGAGCGCCCGAAGTTTACGCCGAAAACTATCGGCTGCGGGAACCAGTTATCAAAAGCTGGTGGATCAAGTGCGCTGCCAAGCAGCGATAAATTTAATTTTAGCAAATGAGTTGAGTGCAGAAGACATATCTGAAGTGCTCGGTTATGGCGATGTTAGCCATTTCAGACAAAGCTTTAAGCATTGGCTTGGCTATCCACCCGGTCACTTCTTAAAGCTTAATCTTGTCAGTTAACAGTCTTTAGTTTTCCTATTTCATTGCTTAATCATTCATTATTTAACGGTGCACTCTGCTACAGCTAATTTAACTGCACGTTGCAATGGTGATAGCCATGTCATCAATCCAGCGTTTAATTAAATCAGCGCCTTCAATGTGGGTCATTTCTCGGCCAATGGGCGGCATTCTATCTTTAGGGCTTAACAGTGTTTGTCGATAATGCACAATAGAGCGCTCGCCATTGCCAGGAACAATGTCATAAGCAAGCCCATTAGGACCGCCATCCCAACCTGGTGGCTGCTTACAAACGCCATACTCAAATGAAGTATGATCAATATGATACTCAAGTCTGAGGCCTGAAATGCTGGCAAAGCCCTCTGCGCTATGACAATGGGCGCAATTCACATCGAGATAGCCTTTAGCGCGGCTGGTTAATTCTGCTGTTTCATCATTAATGGCAAAAGATTGTGCAACGCTGTTAAGCGCGGGTAAGTTTATTAACTGGCCTTGCTGTGCCCACTGAGTCAGTTGATTAATGGGGGTGTTGTTACTGTCTGTTATTTGGCGGTTTAATAAATGGGCTTTAAGTCCAATAGGCTTTATGTTGCTGCTTCCTTGCTCATTAACTTGATGGCAAATTTTACATTCAGCTTTGCTGGGAATGTGATAATCAAAACTAATCGATTCGCCCTGATTATTCATGGTGTGGGCCACATTCGCGCTAGCGATAACAAGTTTAGCTTGGCCTTGAAGCCATTGGTAGGCTAATGCTGTCCAGCCCGTTTCTCGATGGATTAATAGCCGTGTTTCGATTAATTTCTCATTATCTGCGCCACTATTTTGGGTATCAAAAGGTAACGCAAAGCTTTTAACTAATACACTACCAACGGGTAATTCGAATTGGCTTTGGGCTTGAAAGCTGATTGCTTGATCATCAGGTAAAAAAACAAACCGATATTTACTGGCGTAATTGGAAAATAACTCAGTAGATAGTTGGTAAAGCATACCTGGGCTTCGTGGTGATTCAGTTGGTTTGCTTGGGTCGATAAACAAGCTGTAATCCGCTAGATTGTCACAATCTGCGCTCATTAATGCGGGCCAATTCACTTCGCTATTGTTTTGTAAACATAGCTCATCTGGCGCTGTCTCGGGATCCTCTGGTACTGCTACAGGTGGCGTTGGCGTATCAAGGATATTGTTATCGTTATTATTCTCTTTTGAGTCAGAGCCGCCGCAGGCTATTAGCGACAAACATAAACTAATAACAAGTATTTGATGGGCTTTAAAAACAAACATTGATGACATCCTTGTATGAATAGAATGTACGATGAAAAAGCCGAGTTTCCCCGGCTTATTTGGTTTGATATAACCCGTGTTAAATTACATGGGTTAAAGCTTACTTAGGAGCATGATGCTGCAGGTAATCGCTTAATCCACTCGTTGATGAGTGCAACACCTTCATCATGGGACAAGCTACGGCCAATTTCAGGCATACGATCGCCAGGTTCATTGGTTTCCATACGGAAATGTAAGATTGACTCTTCAGGATTACCCGGAACCACATCAAAACCTAAGCTGCCGCCGCCATAAGCAACAGGTGACTTACAAGTACCATGAGAAAATCCTGCATCTTCATCATAACTGCGCCAGTACTCAAGCTTTAAGCCTGTGTTAGAGGCATTACCTTCAGGTCGATGACAATGGGCACAGTTAATATCTAAGTAGCCTTTAGCAACGGCCATAAGCTCAGTATCCGACATAGAATCAATATTTGCTTCATCGCCATCTTGGAATTTTGGCACCATAGGGACAGTGTCTAATTCTGGCACGCCTTGTAAAATACCTGCCGCTTGCCATTTCGCGAGTTGATTCATTGCTCCATCAGCATATGGGTAAGTTTTATTAAGGTGACGAGCTTTAGGTCCAATGGGCATAAATACCGCATTACTGTCTTCACCGGCTTTAAATTGATGACATTGCTTACATTGATTCATGCTGGGTACGACGTAATCAAATGCCAATTCAGCGCCTTTGTGAGTAATGGTTTTTCCTTGAATCGCGCCCGCTTTAGCAATAACAGCATCGGATTTATCGGCTTTCCAAACATAAGGCAGCGCTGTCCAGCCAGTGTCACGATGGATCAGTAATCGTGTTTCAATTAAATCCTCGTTTGCAAATCCACGATTATTAGTGTTTGTTGGTAAAGCAAAGGTTTTACTGATCACGGTTCCCACAGGGAAGTCGAATGATTCATTTTCGCTGTAGTCGGCTTTAGTGCCATCAGGTAAATACACAAAGCGATATTTACTGGCATGATCGGTAAATAATGGCGTATTAAGATCATAAGGTAAGCCACCCGAGTTTGGTCCATCGGTTGGATTAGCCATATCTGCAAATAGATTATAATCAGACAGGTTAGGGCAGTTAGCTTTTAGTAGTGCATCCCAGCTGACATTATCACCACTGGCTTCACATAAGGCTAAATCACCATCGCCTTCAAGGCCGCCTTCACCTTCACCAATAGAGCCACCGCCACCGATTAAAGTGCCGCCATCACAACCTGCGGTATCATCATCAACACCACAGCCAAATATCTCATCACCAAAGGTAACGGTATGAACAGGTAGGCTCACTTGGGCGCAGTTCATTAAGTCCATTTGCGTTTTTTCATAAAGCACATCGGCAATACTGGCATCGGTATTATTATTGGCATATAAACGGCCAATACTTACCTCACCATTATTTTGCGCACACACGTTATCACTGCCATCGGCTGCAAAAGGTAACTCCTGTAAACCTAAATAGGCCGCGGTGCCGTTGTTAGAGAACATCTCACCTAAACCATCATATAAAATCCCCGGTAATGCGCCGTGGGTTAATACATAAGCGGTGATGATATCTTTAATTAAATAGCCTTTTGGCTTAGTGCCATAATCGCTGATCACGTTGTCATGAATGGAGATATTACGCGGTGTTGGACGCCAGCCATCATCAATAGCTTGGCCTGGTTGACCATAATTACCCACAAAAGTACTGATATCGGGCTCAGCAATAAAGAAGCTCGAAATAGTTAAGCCAACCGTGTCGTGGTTTGTAATTTCATTATTAAAAATTTCTACATCGTCAGTGGATAACACAATCACCCCAGTTCCGGGTGGCACAATATGTACCCCTGCTGGGTTTGATGATGCGTTAGCAAAATTCAAGGTATTATTATCGTAAACCTTGTTATTAAAAATACGTACGCTTGAACCATATCTATGGTTATTAATCGGTAAATCGAAGACTAAAATACCGCCGGTATTACCCATGGCCTCGTTATCGTAAACGTCGGCATATTTAGAGTTTTCAATTTCAATGCCGGCGACGTTTTCTTTAGCGATATTGCGGCGCACTACAATATATTGGGATTGGCCAACGTAAATACCGGCATCAGCACTACCGCGAACATAGGTATCTTCAATAAGAATGTTTTCACACTCTACAGGATACAAACCATAAGCACCGTTGCCTTCATCAAGTTCGCCTTCCCAAATGGTTGCCAATCTTCTTAAAATAATGCCATTGGTATTTTTGAGTTTAATACCGTTATTTTTGGCTTCGTTAACGGATAAGTCTTGAATAATAATGTTCATGGCATTTTGAACAAAAATACCATCACCCGAATTGGCCTCAGAAAAATCCAACACGGTTTCATCTTGGCCGTAACCCATAATGGTAATATTTTTGGCAAAACTGCCGTCGCCGTCTACATCACCATCAAACAGTAAGGTTGATTCTATTTTGAAGTTACCTTTGGGTAATACGATAACGTCATTACTTTGGGCGTTGATTAATGCTTCTTGAATACTGATAGTGAGGTTATCACCCGCTTCGACCATGATGGCACCTTCAGGGAAGGTGGGACCGGTTTCTGCTGGTGGTTGAACAACGGGTGGGGTTTCGGTGATCTGTGAATCGTTATCATCTGAGCCGCAGCCCGCTAAACTGATTGTGACAGCTGTTGCTACAAGTGTAGGTACCAGCCAAGGCTTTGTCTTGTTGAACATAGCATCTCCTGCTTTTTATTATTTATGTCCTACTCCAGCGTTATACGCCCCAAAGGAGTGGATACGATTTATTCGTATGTTGTTCAACATGCCTTGGAGGACACTTGTTAATCAATGTGAAATCTGGCCACATTTATTTAACAAGTTTTTTTGATGTATCTTGCACAAGGAAGGATGATAAAAAAGGAGCAATAAAAAACGGCAGCTAGGCTGCCGTTTATGGGGAGAATAGAGTTAATTATGCTTTATAGCTAAGGTGTTGATGGAAGCCTACAGTTAAATCGATGTGCTCTTTATCAAAGTCGATGTCACTGATAAATTTACGCATCGCATCTTCAACTTGGTTCATAAAGCGGCCATAACCACCATCAGCAATATCACTATCACCCGCAACAATGACAAAGCGTATTGCTTCAGTAATGACATTTCCATCCCAATGACAGATAGGCTCAGCATCTGTGGCACTAGGGTCAAAACCGATCATTTGAAATTCAGCGGTACTTTGTAAATCTTCAAACTTACTATTACGTACTAAAGGTACTTTACCATTAGCAACCACGGCTAATTTATTCAGTTGTTTTGAGCGAGCAGCGTCAATAAATTTTTGGCAAACCTTTTGGTAACTATCGCTAAAATCATTGCGGTTTTCTGCAAGTAGCTGATTTTTAATTCGGCGACCAACAGGCATAGTGATCTGAACGTAAGAAAGTGCACTGACATCTTCTGGTAATGGGCAGTCACGATGCTGGTAGCGGCTATTAAGCGCTCTTAGCTTATAACCGTAGGTTTCTTTATGACCTTTATTTTTGGCAAATAGATCATAAGAAATATGCTGGTGATCGCGTATTTTGGTTGCCAGCTTCTGAGTGGGTAACTGTGGCATTAATGCCTCAGTAAACTCACGAATACGAGCATGAAAGTTTGCTGCTTTGCTGCGAATTTCATCACCCGTTGCTAAAAAGACCACTTTAAGTTTTTTAGCGCGATAATCAGGAATCATGTGTAAACGGTTTGCTTCATGATGCACCGGGTTATAGAAAAATCGTAACTGCTCTTGGGTTGAAAAACAGTAAACCTCATTATGAAAACGGACAACAGGGAGTTTATCTGTCGCAACAACATGGACATTATAAAGTTCAAATTTATCCGCGGTTTGAAAAACTAACTTAGAAAACTCTTGGTAGCAGTTTTCTAACTTTTCATAATGAGCGATAAACTCATCGGTAAGTGGGAAACCAACGGTAATATATTGATTTTTTCTGGTCGTAGTAGGTAGGTAAACTTTCTTTTGCCGACTGATAGCCATGAGATTTCCTTGTAGTCATAAACAAAATACCAAACCTTATTGCTCAAAAACTGTCATTAAGGATTAGTATTTTAGAACGTTTGAACAAAGTTATTTGTGTATCATTCTAAATCCTAAACCTTAAAATAAAATTACTATTTTAGGCTTTTGTTCTCATTTTTGACTAAATGTTTTAACCTCTGTTACTTTTTTACTGCATCGATGATCCATGGACTCATCCATTGCGTAATTTTAGGCTGGGCATCCTCATTAGGGTGAATGCCATCTCGTTGCATTAAGTCAGGGTTAGGAGCGATTTCCAGCATAAAAAATGGGATCAGTTCAATATCATAATCACTGGCCAATTGATGATAAACATCATTAAACATTTTAGTATATCGAGGACCATAATTTGGCGGCACCATGATTTCAGTAAGTAACACATCGGCGCCACTTTGTTGAGATAACTCAATCATTTTTGTAAGATTTGATTTCAGCTGTTTTGGGGGGAACCCACGTAGACCATCATTACCACCAAGCTCAATAACAACAAGGTCAACAGGGCTCGAAGCCAGTAGATCTGGTAGTCTACGTAATCCGCCAGCTGTGGTTTCACCGCTGACAGAGCCATTAATAATTTGGTATTCGGGCAGGTCATTACGTAACAATTGTACCCAACCTTGCTCTTCCGACATGCCATAACCTGCACTTAGACTATCGCCAAGGATTAAAACCGTGGCAGCATAGCTAGGTGTCGATGTTAACAACGCGGATGTGACCAGTGTTGAAAACGACACTGCAGATACCACAACTAAGATGAAAGCCGCATTAAGCAGGCGTTTCGCCGGTAATAATAAGAAGGATCGTATGTCTACTAATTTTGCAAATAATTCCAGTGCCATTAATGTAACTAACCTCAATAAAACAGTGGTGACCCAAGAGGGGGAGCTCACTATCCTCAACGGCATTAATATGGATGTCAAGCAGGGAGACAGTATTGCTATTCTTGGGCCTTCTGGATCTGGCAAGTCAACCTTACTGGGTTTACTGGCTGCGCTTGATACGCCAACATCGGGTGAGATCTATCTTGATGGCCAAGCATTATCGGGCCTGAATGAAGAGCAAAAAGCCGCCTTGAGAAAACAAAAGGTCAGTTTTATTTTCCAATCTTTTATGTTGGTCGATACCCTTACCGCACTTGAAAATGTCATGCTGCCAGCGGAGCTTGCTGGTGTCAGCAATGCTAAAGAAAAGGCCCAAAGCATGCTGGGCAGAGTGGGGCTTTCCCATCGTTTGACCCATCTTCCTAAGCAATTATCGGGCGGCGAACAACAACGTGTGGCTATTGCTAGAGCCTTCATTTGCGAGCCTAAAGTGTTATTTGCTGATGAACCTACCGGAAATTTAGACAGTGTAAACGGCGATAAAATTGCTGATATGTTGTTTGCCTTAAACCAAGAAAGTGATACCACGCTGGTGTTAGTGACCCATGATCTTGAATTGGCTAAACGCTGCAAACGTCAACTGGTGATGGAAAATGGTCATTTGTCTGAACCTGCGATAACGGCTGCAAACACTAACTCGACGCTTGAAAACGTCACCGAGGAGGCCAGCTAATGGAGTTACAATTAGCGTGGCGTCTGTTTAAAAGAGAATTAATGCAAGGCCAGCTAGTACTAATTGTATTGGCGATAACCTTGGCTGTGTTATCGGTCAGTGGTCTTGCTCGAGTGAGTGAGCGATTACAAGTTGCCATTAATGGTGAGGCGGCTAATTTTATCGCCGCTGATCGCATTATTGATTCACCTGTTAAAATTGATGACAAGGTATTGGGGATAGCAGAGTCATTATCGGTTAACTATGTCACCAATATGAAGTTTAACTCCATGGTTTACTCGGGTGACAAATTTCAACTGGTGACCATAAAAGCTGTTGCTGATGGTTATCCACTGCGGGGCGAAATAGAGCTATCATCAGGCGCGACTCAAGCACTGCCCGCTAAAGGTGAGGCGTGGTATGAAAATCGCTTAGGGGGGTTACTGAATTACCCCAAAACCCTTGAACTGGGTAATATAGAGCTTAATTTAAGCGCTGAGATTAGTCGTTTACCCGATGCAGGCTTTAATCCTTTTGCATCATCACCAGTACTTTTAATGCGTCTTGATGATGTTGACTCAACAGGCATTATCCAACCAGGTAGTCGAGTCAGTTATATTTATCAATTTGCTGGCGATGCAGCGCAATTAACCAAGTTTGAAAACCAAGTTAAACCGCTATTAAATAATAGTCAGCGCTGGGTAGACGTTCAAAGTGGTGATTCACCGATTGCCTCTGCGGTAAAACGTGCCGAACGCTTTTTATTGCTGGCAAGCTTGTTAGGTATTGCCCTTGCGTGTGCAGCCATTGGTATTGCCGCTCAGCGCTATTGTCAGCGTCATTATGATGTGGTGGCGATGCTTAAAACCTTTGGCGCTTCAGCTAAGCAAATCCGCAGCTTGTTTGGGTTGCACCTCATGTTGGTAACGGCATTAGGTATTGTCTTAGGTTTAATCGGTGGTGTGCTACTGGATATTGGTATTACCCAGTTTTTACCTGCTGAAATAGCGGCTTATTCTCCGCCTTATAGCCGACCAATTCTTCTGGGTGTCAGTACCGGGCTCATCAGTGCATTTATGTTTTCTGCCTATCCATTGATGCGCTTGTTAGCTATTCCACCATTACGGGTATTACAGCGTCAATTAGAAGGCTTACAGCTGGGCATGTGGCTGCATTTGTTGCTGAGTTTAGGGGCGATGGCGCTACTGGGCTACTTATATTCACGCAGTATTGAACTTACCATGACTGTGGTGTTGGCTGTATTGTTATTGGGAGTGCTGTTTAGCGTGCTGGGCTTTGTGATGATCCGCCTTGGTCACAGCGTTGGCATGAAAACCACCAACCCATTTCAGTTAGCATTAGCGGGTCTGCGCCGCAGAGCTAGACAAAATGCAGTGCAGTTGGTTGGGTTTAGCAGCGCATTAGTGCTTTTACTGACCATTTTGGCGTTACGACAAGACTTACTCAATGAATGGCAAAAACAATTACCTGAAAATGCGCCTAACTATTTTCTGGTCAATATCGCCCCAGAAGATGCTAAGCCATTAGATGACTTCTTAGATACTAACAAAATTATCGCGACCGATATTTACCCTGTTATTCGAGGTCGTTTGACCCATATTAATGATCAAGAACTGATCTCTAGGGATGAAGAAAAGAACGGCCAAGAAGGGCGAGTCGGTATTTCAAGAGAGTTAAATCTGACTTATCGTGACGCCTTGCCGCCTAACAACGACATCACTGAAGGCACATTTAATCAAGCAGATGATGAGGTGTCGGTCGAGTCAGGTGTAGCAGAGCGCTTAGGCTTAGCCCTTAACGATACCATGACCTTTACTATGGATAATCGGGCGGTTACCGTTAAAGTGACCAGCTTTAGACAAGTACAGTGGGAAACCTTGCAACCTAATTTCTTTATGATATTTAGGCCTAAAGCCTTAGAAGGTTTTTCGTATACTTCTATGGCGAGCTTTCATTTAAATGATGAAGACTTGAAACAGGCGGGCAGTTCGCTAACTGCAAATGCCGTGGTATTGCAGTTAATTCAGCAGTTTCCGACAATTTCGGTTATCGATGTTGGCGCTATGGTGCAACAACTTAGACAGATTATTGACCAAGTGTCATTGTCGCTTACCTTAGTGTTGGCACTGGTGTTACTGGCAAGTGCTTTAGTGCTGATAGCCCAAACGGAAGCAGGAATGGCGACTCGCCAGCGTGAGCTTGCAGTGCTGCGCACCTTTGGCGCTTCAGGCTGGTTACTTCGCTCAGCAACAGGGCTTGAATTTGCCATCTTGGGGGCTATAGCAGGCCTTTTAGCGGTGATTGTCGCTGAGTTTGCGCTGTACATGCTCAAAACCCAAGTGTTTGAACTTGTGGTGTACATGCACTGGCCGTGGTGGGCTATCGCCCCAATAGCGGGCGCTGCAGTGGTATCATTCTTAGGCATGTGGCGCTGCAGACAGTTACTTAATCGCTCCTGCGGTGAGTTACTTAAAGCAGGTTAATAACGCTTGATGAGCAATTAATAGCACTTATATAAATAGGTATTAGTTTAAATAGGGAGTTTAACTCCCTATTTTTATGCCTTATTACTAATCAAAAGGAGTTTGAAGCATGTTTGCGGTGATATTTAAAGCAACGGTTGGACAACAAGATAAGCATTATTCAGATACTGTTGCCGTGATGAGGGACCTAGCGTTTAACCATTATAATTGCATCGATTTTATTGCAGTATCAGAAGGGGATAAGGAAATCGCGATTTCATATTGGCATTCAGAGGCTGATATTCAAGCTTGGCATCAAGATTCAAAACATGCCGTGGCGCAAAAGTTAGGTCAAGATAAGTGGTACCGCGCTTACAGCGTTGAAGTTGTCGAAATTAAAAGGCAATATTCCTTCGATAATCAATAGTTTTTAACTTACTTTCTCCAGCTTCTTACTGCTAATAGTTAAATCATTTAATTATCAAAGTGAGTAAATTTTATAACCTGCTGTTATTTAAAATTTGCTATGCTATCAAAACTAAAGATTAGCAGAGCGCGCCATCTGCACTTGCTGCTTGAATAACAAAGGTAACACTTTGATGATTAATCAAAAATGGTTAACGACCTTCTTAAAATTGGCTGAAGTAGGCCACTTTACTCAAACTGCTGAGCAGTTGTTTATGACTCAACCGGGTGTGAGTCAGCATGTGCAGAAATTAGAAAAGCAGTTGAACATAAAGTTAATCGAACGCTTTGGTAAGCGCTTTGAATTAACGTCGGCCGGTATGCAGTTACAGCAATATGGCCAATCTCTAGTTAAGGAACAGCAGCAATTATTAACCGATTTACAGCTTGATTCAGAACATGTGGGTGAGTGCCGCTTTGCTTGTTCAGGTTCATTAGCCTCATTGTTATATCCGCACTTTATTGATTATCAAATCAAACATCAGCAGCTGAATGTTTCAATCGAAGCTGGACCCAATAGAAGGATAATAGAGTTATTAACCAATAACGATATTGATATTGGCATTGTGACCCAGTTTGTTTCCGACCCTGAACTTGAAGTGTTAGCCATAGGTTATGAGCACCTTTGTCTTGTGGTGCCGAAAAGTGAATCAAAAACGGTAATAAATTATGATGAGTTAATGGCGTTGGGCATGGTTGCTCACCCAGATGCGATGCATAATTGGCAGCAAGTGGTGGCTAATAACTATAAAGATAAACAAGCAATAGAGGTTCGGGTTGTCAGTTATGTTAATCAACTTAACCAAATTTTGTTGCCAGTTTCAAAAGGCCTAGGTTTTACTGTGTTACCTGAGTTTGCAGTAAAAAGCTTTAGTGATGTAGCGGCAATATCGATTGCTAAACTTGATAAGCAGGTAAAAGAGCCCTTGTACATGATTTATAAAAAACATCGACCTTTACCAAAACGTTACCAGTGGTTTATGGATAAAACCACTGAGCTGGTTAATAGTAAATAGTGTTCTTGAAGACCACAATAATCAGAACGGCACATATCCAAGTGATTAGGCATTAAAAATTGAATCTAACGCTGGGTCAATATGGGTATATTTAAAGTTAAAGCCTGACGCCAATGTACGTTTGGGCAATACAAATTGCCCTTCAACAATTAAGTCTGCCATTTCGCCCATGGCTAACCGTAATGCTAATACAGGTGTCGGGATTTTAGCTGGGCGCTTTAAGGTAAAGCCTAATGATTGAGCAAATTGCTTGTGATTAACAGGATTCGGTGCCGTAGCATTGAAAATACCCTTAGCATCGTTAGAGTTAATTAAGTGTTCAATCAAATGGGTTAGGTCATCAATGTGGATCCAGCTAACCCCATGGGTGCCTTTACCAATCGGGCCGCCCAAGCCTAATTTAAACGGTGGCAATATTTTTGCTAATGCACCGCCATTTTTACCTAATACAATGCCAATTCTGAGCACACAGACTCGGGTGTTTTCTGACTGGGCTTTTAAGGCTAAGTGTTCCCACTCACTACAAACCTGATGGCTAAACTCATCATGGGCTTGGCTATGCTCATCAACAGGCTGTTGGCCTTGGCGACCATAAAAGCCGATGGCAGAGGCGCTAATAAAACTTGCTGGTGGGGTGGTGCTTTGTTGGATCAGCTGGGCCAGTCTGGCGGTTATATTCCAGCGACTGTCGCAAATACGTTGCTTTTGTTGTTGGCTCCAGCGTTTGCCGACAATGGGCTCTCCAGCTAGATTTATCACGCTATCAAATTCATTGAGATTGTCTAAGGTATCAAGGCCTGATAAGTAATGATGTTTATTACCCAGCACGGCTTCAGCATGCTCAATATTACGGCTAACAATAGTAAGCTTATGTTCTTCTTGCAGTAAATGTACTAATTGTTGGCCAACAAATCCTGTTGCCCCAGTTATTAAAATCTTCATAAAGTCTCACCATTCATTTTGCCAACATAAGTAATAATACGTGCTAGCTTAGCGTTTCGATCAGTGTTTAGTGACTTGCTTTAGTTTCAAATTAATTAATTTTACTCGCTTAATTCACCCTTGGGGCGCTTTAAACATTTATACACAAAATATAACAGGTATAATCAATAACTTTGCAGTTAGTTGTTTTGTTTTTTCAATTAATTACGCATATAGTTTCAACTTAACAAATCTTAGTTTAATTCACGTTTAAGTATAAAAAGGTTTTCATTATGAATGGAGGTAACTCTTCGTCGATTGCGTTACGTGGTTTTGCCATCATGGCTTGCTTAGTGGTGATCCTTGCCGGTATCAAAACAGCAAGTCCAATTGTGGTCCCGTTTGTATTATCTGCATTTTTAGCGGTTGTTTGTAATCCCGCCATTGTATTTATGAGCCGTTTTAGGGTACCTAAATGGCTATCAATTATACTGTTGATGCTATTGATCGTGCTAATGGGCTTATGGCTAGCGAGTTTAGTGGGCAGCTCTATTAATGAGTTTTCTAAACAAATACCGCTTTACCGCCAACAATTAATTGAGCAGTTTTCATGGATATTAGAAAAGCTAACCGCGTTAAATATTAATATCTCTAAAGAAAAAGCCTTAGAATACTTTGACCCCGGTATGGCCTTAAGCATGACCACTAATATGTTGTCAGGCCTTGGTAATGTGATGGCAAATCTGTTTCTAATCATCTTGACCATTATCTTTATGTTGTTTGAAGCCCAATCATTACCGAAAAAGTTTCATTTTGCCTTAGACGATCCAGACATGCGCTTGAAGCAAATTGATAAATTTTTGCATTCAGTTAATCAATATATGGTGATAAAAACCCTCGTCAGTATTGGCACCGGTATTATTGTCGGTATTGGCTTGAGTATTATTGGGGTTGACTACGCATTATTGTGGGCAGTGTTAGCCTTCCTGTTTAACTATATTCCCAACATTGGTTCTATAATTGCTGCTATTCCAGCGGTACTATTGGCATTCATTCAAATGGGGCCCGGGGCTGCAGGTGTTACGGCTTTATTATTTTTAGGCACAAATACTGTCATGGGTAATGTGGTTGAACCTAAATTTATGGGCCGCGGTTTAGGCTTATCAACCTTAGTGGTGTTCTTGTCATTAATTTTTTGGGGCTGGTTACTTGGCTCAGTAGGGATGCTGTTATCTGTACCACTGACTATGATTGTCAAAATTGCATTAGAGTCCAGTGACAGTGGTAAGTGGTTGGCTATCTTGTTATCTGATGAAATCCATGATGAAGATGACAAAAATGGGGAATTAGTTGCCCGAGTAGAAGAAGCCGAACAAACAACAGATGAAACCCCATCTGAAAAGTCCGAAAATGGTCATGTTTAATTTACATAAATGAGCGTTATAAATGAATTCAAATGATTCAAATTTTCCTGCGGTTAACGCATTAGCCCAAGCACAATTAGGTGATGACCTTTGTCGCTTATTTCATGGTCGCGGGGGGCTCTTTAGCGGTTATGAGCATATTTGCTTAGACTGGTTTAACCCTGTGTTACTGCTTACCAGCTTTAAAGAGCTGCCAGAATCAGAAAGACAGTCAATGGTTGCTGATATAGAAGCAGTTTGGCAGCAGTGTCATGGCGATAAACCGTTTAATTTAGTATTTCAGTACCGTAATGCAGGGCAAACTATAACCGATGTTGTTGCTGGTGAAGTACCTGAAAAACACATAGTGACAGAAAATGGCGCCCATTTTTTAGTCCACCTGTTACGCGGGCAAAATCACGGTATTTTCCTTGATATGGCCAATGGTCGAAAGTGGGTTAAAGCACACGCAAAGGATAAAAAAGTGCTTAACCTATTTGCTTATACCTGCGCCTTTTCTGTTGTCGCTTTACAGGGCGAAGCGACTGAAGTGGTTAATATGGATATGAGCAAGGGCGCATTAGCCATAGGCAAACAAAACCATTTGCTCAATGATTTTGCTTCAGGCGCACGCTTTCTCGGTCATGACATCTTTAGATCATGGGGCAAACTAACCAAACTTGGGCCTTATGACTTAATTGTTGCCGATCCACCAAGTAATCAAAAAGGAAGTTTTGTTGCCACCAAAGATTATGTAAGGCTGCTGAGACGTTTACCAGAGTTACTGGCTGATAACGGTGAAGTGTTGTTGTGTTTAAATGCGCCTGAGCTTGGCTGTGATTTTTTAATGAAGCAAGTTGAAGAAACTGCAGAAAGCTTAACCTTTGTTGAGCGTATTGATAATCCCCCCGAGTTTACTGATATTGATGAGCAAAAATCCTTGAAGGTCTTACGCTATAAGTTATAAGTATTTAACCGTGTAGTGACACATCTATATTTCTTTAAAAAGCACAATTGAATAACAATTCAGTTGTGCTTTTTTATTTGAGGATAATTTAAAGGTGGAGAAGTGATCGAGGTAACTCGCATGGTTATCGGCTAAGCCTGTTTGAAATCACTAGAATGTTCTGTAAGTGTTTGATTGACGATTAACAAGTTGATAACTTTTGTGTTAGAGACTATATATAGTTATGCATGAGTATTTCTCTCCAGTGGTTCTGGTTTAAATCGAATCAATTAACATGAATGAGATTTTTATTTTTGGCTGGATTTACTATTGAAGCGCTTTATTGTTCATATGCATTTCTAGTTGTAATAATTGTTGGTTTTTTTATGATCTAGATCAACATTTATTCGTTTTACCAATTTGTGAGTATATAGTTTAGTTATTGATAAAAGATAGAATTCACACGAATATCAATCAGTAACAATTATGCTACATCCCTTTCCTTAGAAACCTCTGCCGGAGGCTCCATGAATATAGATTCTAAAACTGAGAAAAGCCTAGAACTTAAAATTTTTATATTTTTAACGGTTTTCTTAGCACCCATTTTGTCAGCGATACTCGTTAGTGCATTAGGGTTCACCATTTGGTTTAGTCAAATTCTTTCTGGCCCTCCTGGCGCTGGATAATCATAGAAATTAAAACAAAAATTAATAGAGAAGTAATCTTGATGAGCAAAAAAGAAATCCACGTAACTAGCCTGATAGTGCAAGTAAAACCAGAGCAAATGGCTGAAGTTCGCCAACAAATTATGGCCATGGACAATGCAGATTTATCAGTTAACAACGAGATGAAGATAGTCGTAGTGATTGAAGGACCAAGCCAGCGTTCCTTAATGGATGACATTTCAACTATTAACGCAATACCTGGTGTGCTTACTGCCACTATGGTTTATCACCAAAGCGAAGAGCTAGAAGAGGGTGAAGAATGAGTATGAACAGACGTGAGTTTATGAAGGCTAATGCTGCTATGGCAGCTGCCAGCGTGGCAGGCATGGCTTTACCGGCATCAGCAAGTAACTTAATTACTAGCTCTGAGCAGACCAAATTAGAGTGGAACAAAGCACCATGTCGTTTTTGTGGTACAGGTTGTTCCGTTATCGTTGCGACGCGTGACGGTAAAGTGGTTGCAACCCATGGTGACGCAAAAAGTGAAGTCAACAAAGGCCTTAACTGTATTAAAGGCTACTTCTTATCAAAAATTATGTACGGTCGCGATCGCCTTCAAACTCCAATGTTAAGAATGACCGACGGAAAATATGATAAGAATGGCGAGTTCAGCCCCATTAGTTGGGATACTGCGTTTGATACCATGGCTGAAAAATGGAAAAAAACCATTAAAGCTAAAGGGCCTACTGCAGTCGGCATGTTTGGTTCTGGCCAATGGACTGTGTGGGAAGGCTATGCAGCGGTTAAATTAATGAAAGCAGGCTTTGGTTCTAACAATATTGATCCCAATGCACGTCATTGTATGGCTTCTGCTGTTGGTGGATTCATGCGTACCTTTGGTATTGATGAACCCATGGGTTGTTATGATGATATGGAAGCGGCGGATGCTTTCGTATTATGGGGCTCTAATATGGCAGAAATGCACCCGATCCTTTGGACTCGCGTGACTGACCGCCGTTTAAGTGCACCACATGTGAAAGTTGCTGTGTTATCGACGTTCCAACATCGTTCATTTGATTTGGCGGATTTAGGCATAGTATTTACGCCGCAAACCGATTTAGCCATGCTTAACTTTATCGCCAATTACATTATTCAAAACGATAAAGTAGACAAAGATTTTGTCGCTAAGCATGTTAATTTCCGTAAAGGTGAAACGGATATTGGTTATGGTTTACGAGCCACTCATCCATTACAGAAAAAAGCCAAGAACGTTGAGACTGCGGGTGATTCAACCCCAATCGATTTTGAGCAGTTTAAGGCGTTTGTAGCTGACTACGATGTTAAATCAGTAAGCGAGCTTTCTGGTGTACCTGAGCACAAGTTGATTGAACTTGCAGAGTTGTACGCTGACCCTAAAAAGAAAGTCACCTCTTTCTGGACTATGGGTTTCAACCAGCATACTCGTGGTGTGTGGTGTAATAACCTTATTTATAACATTCACTTGCTAGTCGGTAAAATTTCTACTCCTGGCAACAGCCCATTCTCATTAACGGGTCAACCATCAGCTTGTGGTACTGCGCGTGAAGTCGGTACATTCTCGCATCGTTTACCTGCTGATATGGTGGTTACTAACCCTGAGCATCGTAAACATGCTGAAGAAATTTGGAATATTCCAAGTGGCATAATCCCACCAAAGCCTGGCTACCATGCCGTTGAACAAAATCGCCGTCTTAAAGATGGTGATTTAAATTGTTATTGGGTTCAAGTGAACAACAACATGCAAGCTGCGGCTAACATGAACGAAGAAGGATTACCGGGTTACCGTAATCCAGAAAACTTCATAGTTGTTTCTGATGCTTATCCAACGGTAACAACACAAGCAGCTGATTTGATTTTACCTACCGCAATGTGGGTTGAGAAAGAGGGGGCTTATGGTAATGCAGAGCGTCGTACTCAATTCTGGCATCAAATGGTTAAAGCGCCAGGCGAGTCAATGTCTGACTTATGGCAGTTGATGGAATTCTCAAAACGTTTCACCACTGATGAAGTTTGGCCGCAAGATGTTTTAGATGCCAATCCTAAGTTTAAAGGTAAAACGTTATTCGAAGTACTTTACCAAAACGGTAATGTTGAGAAGTTCCCATTAAGTGATGCTGATCCTAAGTTCTTGAATGATGAAGCTAAACATTTTGGTTTTTACGTTCAAAAAGGCTTATTTGAAGAATATGCAACCTTTGGTCGTGGACATGGTCATGATTTAGCTGACTTTGACCGTTACCATGAAGAGCACGGTTTACGTTGGCCTGTTGTTGACGGTAAAGAAACCAAATGGCGTTTCCGTGAAGGGTCTGACCCTTATGTTAAAGCCGGTAAAGGTTTTGAGTTCTATGGTAAGCCAGATGGTAAAGCGGTTATTTTTGCACTGCCTTATGAACCAGCGCCAGAGATGCCAGATGAAGAATACGATATTTGGTTATCAACCGGTCGCGTACTAGAACATTGGCATTCGGGGTCAATGACCCAGCGTGTGCCAGAGCTTTATAAAGCCTTCCCTGATGCAGTGTGTTTTATGCATCCAGATGATGCTAAAAAACGTGGTTTACGTCGTGGTGATGAAGTGAAGGTTATTTCTCGTCGTGGTGAAATTAAAACCCGTATAGAAACCCGAGGTCGTAATAAGCCGCCTGTTGGCTTGGTATTTGTTCCTTGGTTTGATGCTAGCCAGCTCATTAACAAAGTCACGTTAGATGCGACAGATCCATTGTCAAAACAAACAGACTTTAAAAAGTGCGCGGTTAAAATCGTTAAAGCCTAAGGAGAGACACCATGAAAGCACGTAAAATATTGTCAATCATTGCGTTAGTTGGATTCTCTTTTGGTTTGACGGCAGCAACTGTGCCTGATGAGAAAGTTGCTACATTACGCCTTGCACCATTAAACGTTGAACCAACACCGCCTGTTATGCAGAAAGTGATTAATTCAGATGTTAAGCAAGTGCGTAATTACCCGATGCAGCCGCCAATTATTCCTCATAAAATTGATGGTTATCAAATTGATTTGAAAGTGAATAAATGTATGCAATGTCATGCGCGTAGTAGCACTGGGCATTCTCAAGCTCCTATGGTAAGTGTGACGCATTATATGGACAGAGATAATAATTTCTTGGCATCGTTGTCGCCACGTCGTTATTACTGTACTCAATGCCATGTATCTCAGTTAGATGCCAAGTTATTGGTTGAAAATGATTTTGTGGATGTTAAAGAACTCATGAAAAAATCTTCAACGACTGAGCATTAGGAGCATTTATGATTGCAAAAATACTAGAAAAATTGAAGTTAGTTTGGCAGGTAGTAAACAGGCCAAGTGTTCATTACAGCCTGGGTTTTTTGACATTAGGTGGCTTTGTAGCAGGGGTGATTTTTTGGGGTGGGTTTAATACCGCTCTTGAATTAGCAAGCACCGAGGAGTTCTGTACCAGTTGCCATGAAATGGAAAGTAATGTTTATCAAGAGCTGCAAAGCACCATTCACTTTACTAACCGAAGTGGTGTGCGCGCAACGTGTTCTGATTGCCATGTACCACATGAATGGACCAATAAAATTGCTCGTAAAATGCAGGCTTCGAAAGAAGTTTGGGGCAAGGTATTTGGCACCATCAATACTCGTGAAAAGTTTGAAGGTAAACGCCGTGAGTTGGCAGAGCATGAGTGGGCACGCCTTAAAGCTAATGACTCATTAGAATGCCGTAACTGCCATAATTTCGATTATATGGACTTTACGCGTCAATCGACTCGCGCTTCGCAAATGCACTCAACCTCATTAGCGAGCGGTGATAAAACCTGTATCGACTGTCATAAAGGGATAGCCCATCAATTACCTGATATGGCTGGTGTGGAAGGCTTTTAGTAAAAGCCAATAGCAATAAATAAGGTCAGCGAAAGCTGGCCTTTTTTGGGGTTGCATTTAATACTATTTGAGGCCTATGTCAGAGCAGGTATTCTTTGTGGCTGGCTTGTAAAATATTTGAAGTTTATAGCTGGGAATAATCATTGAGAAGTTAAATTTGAAGTAACGAAAATGGCTTATTGAAGTAACTAAACAAAGCTTACAGTACATCCATGTACATAAGCGGTTAGAGCACGATTAAATTAAATACTATTTTTCTGATAGCTATAGTTTGATTGTCCGTAATCAGCCATTAACTTAGAATGACTTTTAAGATTTTTAGCTGGAATTAAGGAAATATTGTTACTATCACTAATGATCAGTAATGTTTTAAGTTTTCCTTTTAAAAAACCATGTTCTTTAATTGGGGAAAATAAAATACTATTTGACTTCGTTGTGTGCTCCCATTCACCATAAGAAAACCCCTCTATTCCATTGGTTCCATTTAGTTGAGACTCGTAACCCCCATCTTCATTTAAAACGATATTAATACGGTTTCCAAAACCATCATCATTAGTATAAATGCCAACTAGGGAGTTTGAATTAAGGTTTGAATCATTGAAATGAGGAGTTTGACTACAGCCAGATATGAGCATAAAACTGACTATGCATAAAACAATTTTTGACATTATTCCTTTCCGATTAAGTTATGAGGAACAACATAGAAGTAATACTATATATAACATTAAGCTGTTAGGTTAATGTTGCAATACTGTTCTAGTAAACGGATAAAATCAAGTTGTAAGTCATTTTGTTGACACTGGTTAAAAAGTTGACATCTTAATATGTTTTTATTTGACTGTGTTTGTTTTATTCTAATTCTTTATATTTCAATGGGTAGTGTGTGATTTCTTGGTGTTAAACTACCGTTTTTTCATTTGATGAATAATGTTTGGCCAGATGAGTTTGTTAAACTATTGTGCTGAAAATCGTAAAGTGCACTAAACTATTAGTTAGATTTAGTTGTAGTTTTTTTGATTTAAATACGAGGGCAATCAAATGGTGAGTTCAAAAGATTTTGCGAATTGGCTAATGATTCAATTTGAACAATTAGAGAATGGAGTAAGCTTAACGCGAGGAGACATTAATCAGTTAACAGGCAGGCAGAATTTTTCTTTGGTATTTGTACATGATATTCATTATGAATTAATGCAACATGGGATTGCATTCGTCACTGATACCTACCGTGAGCGTTTCTATATGGTCAGGGTTCAAGACAACCCTTGGCGCAAACAATTGGAAGATGCTGGCCATCAGCAAACATATTCCAATATTGTTTCAATCAATATGACGCGATAGCTATTTTGTCGTTAATCGTCGTATCAAGTTGGTATATGTGTTTAGATTTATAATTGGCTTTTGATGTTTTCAACCAAGTAATCAGTAAAGTTTTCGCCGTGATTTTGTAGCATTTTCGGAAACATTGAAATTGGTGTAGAGCCAGGGAAGGTATTAATCTCGTTTAGTAAAATTTCATTCTCTTCGGTTAGAAAGAAATCAATTCTTGATAAGTGTCTTAACTTCATCCCTTTAAATGCTTTTATCGCATAGCTGCGAATCGCTTCACACACATCCTCAGATAAATTCTTTGCGACTACATTGGTGGTCGCCTTACTTGAAGCATTATATTTTTCTTCAAAAGTATAAAAAGTGTTACTGGCACAAATGATCTCACCTGGCAGTGTTGCTATTACTTCACCTTGATATTGATAAACTGCGACTTCTAACTCTCGGGCGATAATGGTCTTTTCAACCACCACAGAAGGCGCAAAACTAAAGGCATCAGTTAATACTTGTTGTATTTGCGTTGCGTCATCAACTTTATAGCAGCCCACTGATGAACCTTGAGAGGCGGCTTTAACAAATACTGAGCCCCATTCTGATAAGGCTGCTGCCGTTTGTTGTATAGCGTCATCATTTAGTTCATTAAGAAAAATATAAGGCGTATTAGGGATGCCTAAGGCGCTAAACCACATTTTGGCGGTGATTTTGTTAAAACAGTTTCTTGAGGCTTCTGACTCACAACCAAAGTAAGGCAATTGGATTAAATTGAAATAAGATTGAATGTCACCGGTCTCACCGGGAAATCCATGAATACAAGGAATGACATAGTCTACAGGCCAAGGTGCTTTTTGCTGATCTTCAAAACGAATTTCGCGCTTATTGGTTAGCTCACAAATATTACCATCTTGATCGTGATAATGGCCATTTTTATCAAGTTCAACTCGCAGTAAATTAATCTCGTTACTATTTGCGAGAGATGATTCAAAAAAATCAGCTGATAACAAAGACACATCATGCTCTGCACTGCCGCCGCCACAGATTAAAAGTAAGTTGATAGTTGTCATTGTTGCTCCGCAAAATTGCTGATGGATATCACTGAATGTGCATTAAATTAACTTATGATAATGAACTGACAAGCCACTAGGCAAGAGCAGGGCTGAGTAAATGGTGAACTAAGCAACAAATAGTCATGAACACCGCTTAATTGCGCGTTTTATGGGCAATAAAGTTGTGCCATAGCCATATTATTTACTTGGGATATTTAAAACGGCTTAGGTGTACTCCCTAAGCTTGCTTGGCTGTTATACATTTATTCATTGCCCAATGTATGGGGCTTATGGGTGAGTTTATTCATCCGCTCCGTCACGATTTATCCATTTATCCATTTATCCATTTATCTGTCTATCTATCTGTCTATTTATAAATAAGGGAGGCGTTAACCGAGCATGGGTGTTTTCTGTGTTAGTTCTCTGTGTTATTTCTCTGTGTTATTTCTCTGAGTCATATCGCGAGCTTATATCGGTAAACATACTTTGCCCTGCTTATGCTTTAGCCACAACTTAGCAGCGTTGATTTATCACTGGCGTTTTATACTTTTGTCGACAATCTAGCTTGTTTATGTTGACCACTTGTTATTATTGGCTTATATTGTCGACAATTATTCTTTGGTCAGACAGCCTACTTAAAATGACATTTTTTACTGAACAGCCCATTACAGCAGCCGATAAAACCTTTTTTGAGTTAAGAAAGGACATCGTTGAAGGCGATATTACGGCAGGCTCAAAACTGAGTGAAACAGAACTGTCGACAAAGTACGCCGTTAGCCGCGCAGTTATCCGCGAGGCAATAAACCGTTTAGAGTCATGCCATTTGGTTGAACGTAAAGCCAATATAGGTGCCCGAGTGGTGGCATTAACGCCTGAGGGGCTCATAGAGTTGTATCAAGTGCGCGAATCCCTTGAAGGCATGGCGGCTAGGCTTGCCGCTAAAAACATGACTGATGAAGAGATTGCAGATTTATTAACGCTTCTGAGCCAACACTCTAATGAAGTGAAATCTGGCGAGTCTTATTATCAAGAAGCAGGTGATGTGGATTTTCATTACCGCATTATTCTAGGGAGCAAAAACAAACACCTCATTTCTGTGCTGATAGACGGTATGTATCACCTTATTCGTATGTACCGAGTGCAATTAGGCATGGCAGGACCTCGGGTGACAACTGCCTTTGAAGAACATACCCATATAGTTAAAGCCATTTCAAATCGTGATGAAGAGTTAGCAGAGATGCTAATGCGTCGTCACATCATGTACTCCAAAAATAATATCGAAACTAAATTAAACCGTTAATTAAGCTTCGGCAGTTAAGCGTAAACAACTGCCGCATAGCAATAACAAATAGAGAGAGGGATATCATGAGCGCAGGCAAAAAATTCCGTCAGGCATTAGTCGACAACAAGCCACTACAAATCGTTGGAACTATTAATGCGTATTCAGCAATGATGGCGAAACAAATTGGTCATCAAGCGATATATTTATCGGGTGGCGGTGTGGCGAACGCATCTTATGGTTTACCTGATTTAGGTATGACGTCACTCAATGATGTGATTGTTGACGTTCAGCGTATTACTTCAGCCTGTGACTTACCACTATTAGTGGATATCGATACCGGTTGGGGTGGTGCATTTAACATCGCTAAAACCGTTCGTGATATGGAAAAAGCCGGCGCTGCAGCTGTGCACATGGAAGATCAAGTTGCGCAGAAGCGTTGTGGTCATCGCCCGAACAAAGAGATTGTGTCTACTGAAGAAATGGTTGATCGCATTAAAGCGGCTGTCGATGCCCGTATTGATCCTGATTTTTTCATCATGGCAAGAACCGACTCATTTGCTCAAGAAGGTTTAGAGGCGGCGATCGCCCGTGCTAAAGCCTATGTTGCCGCCGGTGCAGACGGTATTTTTGCCGAAGCGGTAAAAACTGAAGAGCATTATCGCGCCTTTGCCGATGCACTTGATGTCCCGATTTTGGCTAACATCACCGAGTTTGGTCAAACAGAGTTATGGAACAAAGAGCAACTCGGTCAGTGGGGCGCAGCCATGGTGCTGTATCCGTTAAGTGCATTTCGTGCGATGAATAAAGCCGCTGAAAATGTCTACAGCGCAATCTTAAAAGATGGCGACCAAAAAGCGGTTGTCGACACCATGCAAACCCGTATGGATTTATACGATTACCTCGGTTACCACGATTATGAGCAAAAGCTTGATAGCTTATTTGCTGAAGGTAAAAACAAGTAATTACTGGCAAGACATAAAAGCAGTTTTCTGTTGATAGAAAGTGTTGATAAACAGTGTTTATAAGCTTTGTCGTTGTAGCAATAGCGATTTATTGCGATTGGATGATTAATGCACAAATATTGTTCTTGAACAAAGATTGTCGATAAGCAAACCGATAATTTAAAAGACAACCAAATAGTACTCGAAACACATAAAAGAATAGGAAATCATTATGGTAGACAAGAAACTAAGTGGTGCAGGCCTTCGTGGTCAAAGCGCAGGTGATACAGCATTATGTACCGTAGGTAAATCAGGCTCAGGTTTAACCTATTGCGGTTACGATGTTGCCGATTTATCTGAAAATGCTACTTTTGAGGAAGTCGCCTATCTATTATTTAATGGTGAATTGCCAACGCAAGATCAGCTAGATACTTATAAATCAGTATTGACGACTCAGCGTGATTTACCACAAGCATTAAAAGAAGTATTACAACGTATTCCTGCCGATGCGCATCCAATGGATGTGATGCGCACTGGTTGCTCATTTTTAGGTAATCTTGAGCCAGAAGCTGATTTTGCTGAGCAACATAAAGCAGCAAACCGCTTACTCGCCGCTTTTCCTGCGATCATGTGTTACTGGTATCGTTTCAGCCATGAAGGTGTTGAAATTGACTGCGTTACAGATGAAGAAACCATCGGCGGCCACTTCTTAAAACTATTGAATGGTAAAACGCCTTCAGAGCAACATCGTAAAGTGATGGATGTATCGTTAATACTTTATGCAGAGCATGAGTTTAACGCTTCTACCTTTACTGCGCGCGTATGTGCTTCAACCTTATCTGACATGTTCTCGTGTATTACCGGTGCTATCGGTACTCTTCGTGGCCCACTTCATGGCGGTGCTAATGAAGCAGCAATGGACATGATCCAAAAGTTTACTTCGCCAAGCGATGCTAAAGCGCAAATGGCAGGCATGCTAGAGCGTAAAGAAAAAATCATGGGCTTTGGTCATGCGATTTACCGCACTTCAGATCCACGTAATGTGATCATTAAAGCCTGGTCAGAAAAACTGGCTCAGGAAAATGGCGATACTAGCTTGTACGACATCTCAGTGGCTTGTGAAGAGTTTATGTGGGATACAAAAAAACTATTCTGTAATGCTGATTTCTTCCATGCATCGGCTTATCATTTTATGGGTATTCCAACCAAGCTATTTACGCCTATCTTTGTGTGTTCACGTCTTACTGGCTGGGCTGCTCACGTCATGGAGCAGCGCTCAAACAATCGTATTATCAGACCAAGTGCTGATTACATCGGATCTGAGCCACGCACTGTAACGCCAATTAGCGAAAGATAAACAGTCAAAGGCTGGCCAATGGGTCAGCCTTTTGTTTTTCAGACCTTGTTGAACATGCAAATTGCAAACTAGCTAACAATTACCAAACTTGATGGATTGGGTTATGAATTCAAATTATAGAAAACCGTTACCAGGTACAGAGCTGGATTACTTTGATACCAAAGCTGCTGTTGATGATATCCAAGCAGGCGCATTCGACAAACTGCCATATAGCTCTCGCGTTTATGCCGAGAACCTTGTGCGTCGCTGCCCACCTGAGACGCTAACAGATTGCTTAAAACAAATTATTGAACGTAAGCGAGATCTCGATTTCCCTTGGTTTCCAGCCCGTGTTGTTTGTCACGACATTCTTGGTCAAACCGCATTAGTTGATTTAGCGGGTTTACGTGATGCTATCGCTGAAAAAGGCGGCGACCCATCAAAAGTGAACCCAGTAGTGCCAACGCAGTTGATTGTCGATCACTCTCTGGCTGTCGAACATGCAGGTTTCGAAAAAGATGCCTTTGAAAAAAACCGCGCCATTGAAGACAGACGTAATGAAGACAGATTTCATTTTATTAACTGGACTAAAACGGCCTTTAAAAATATTGATGTGATCCAGCCCGGTAACGGCATCATGCATCAAATTAATTTAGAGAAAATGTCGCCAGTGGTGCAAGCCCGTGAAGGCGTGGCATTTCCTGATACCTTAGTGGGCACAGATAGCCATACGCCCCATGTGGATGCTTTAGGTGTTATCGCTATTGGTGTTGGTGGGCTTGAAGCTGAAAGCGTGATGCTAGGTCGCCCATCTTATATGCGTCTACCTGATATAGTCGGTGTTGAGCTGGTCGGCGAGCGTCAATCAGGCATTACTGCGACAGATATTGTGTTAGCGATTACCGAGTTTTTACGCGAGCAAAAAGTAGTATCAACTTACCTTGAGTTTTATGGTGAAGGCGCCGCTAATCTGACATTAGGCGATCGCGCTACGATTTCAAATATGACGCCAGAATTTGGCGCCACAGCAGCGATGTTTTATATCGATGATAAAACCATTGATTACTTAAAACTGACTGGCCGTGATGATAAACAAGTTGAGTTAGTTGAGACTTACGCCAAACAAAATGGCCTATGGGCTGACACGCTAGTTAATGCAGAATATGAACGCGTGCTGCGTTTTGACTTATCCAGTGTTGGACGTAACATTGCAGGTCCTTCAAACCCACATCGCCGCGTATCGACAAGTGATTTAGCCGCTAAAGGTATTAGCGGTACTGTTGAGAATGAAGCCGGCTTAATGCCTGATGGCGCTTGTATTATTGCCGCCATTACCAGTTGTACTAACACCTCTAACCCACGCAATGTGATTGCCGCAGGCTTAATCGCCCGTAACGCCAATGCCAAGGGACTTACACGTAAACCTTGGGTTAAAACCTCATTAGCACCAGGCTCAAAAGCGGTGCAATTATACCTTGAAGATGCCAATTTATTAACCGAACTTGAAGCCTTGGGCTTTGGTATTGTCGGTTTTGCCTGTACTACCTGTAATGGCATGAGTGGCGCGCTCGATCCTGTGATTCAACAAGAAGTGATTGAACGTGATTTATATGCCACCGCGGTGTTATCAGGTAACCGAAATTTTGATGGTCGTATTCATCCTTATGCGAAACAAGCGTTCTTAGCCTCGCCGCCACTGGTGGTTGCCTACGCTATTGCTGGCACCATTCGTTTTGATATTGAAAAAGATGTTTTAGGTAAAGATCAACAAGGTAACGATATAAGGCTTAAAGATATCTGGCCATCAGATGCTGAAATTGATGCGGTTATCGCTGCTAGCGTTAAGCCTGAGCAATTCCGCAAAGTGTATGAGCCAATGTTTGATATCAAAGTTGAATACGGCAGCGACTCTTCAGCTAAGATTGATCCACAGTATGATTGGCGCCCTCAAAGTACCTATATCCGTCGTCCTCCTTATTGGGAAGGCGCATTAGCGGGTGAGCGCGCCATGAAAGGCATGCGCCCATTAGCGGTATTAGGTGACAACATCACTACCGATCATTTATCACCATCAAACGCTATTATGCTTGATAGTGCAGCAGGTGCTTACCTTGATAAAATGGGCTTGCCTGAAGTTGATTTCAACTCATATGCCACCCATCGCGGCGATCACTTAACCGCACAACGTGCCACATTTGCTAACCCTAAACTATTTAATGAAATGGTGACCACCTTAGGTAAAGATGGCAAGCAAGTGATTAAGCAAGGTTCTTACGCCCGAATCGAGCCAGAAGGGCAAGAGTCGCGCATGTGGGAAGCCATTGAAACCTATATGGAGCGTAAGCAGCCACTTATCATCATCGCAGGTGCTGATTATGGTCAAGGTTCAAGCCGTGACTGGGCAGCCAAAGGGGTCCGCTTAGCGGGCGTTGAAGTGATTGTTGCTGAAGGCTTTGAGCGTATCCATCGTACCAACCTTGTAGGAATGGGCGTGCTGCCGCTTGAGTTTACCAATGGCGAGAACCGTCATACCTATCAAATTGATGGTACTGAAACCTACGATGTTATCGGTGAGCGTACTCCAGGTGCGGCGCTATCAGTAATCATTACTCGCACTAATGGTGAGCATTTAACTGTGCCAGTTAAATGTCGATTAGACACCGCTGAAGAGGTGTCTATCTATGAAGCGGGCGGTATTTTACAACGCTTTGCCCAAGACTTTTTAGAGGCCAGCCATTAGTGACTAGTGATGAGTCATAAGTCGTTATAGCTGCGTTAAATTTAACAAACATCAGCACAATGAGCGCCTCTCACTCATTGTGCTGATTGATTTTAGGAAACATGATGTCTCATATTCCACAAATAAAAATTCCAGCAACCTATATGCGTGGTGGCACCAGTAAAGGGGTGTTTTTCAATCTAACTGATTTACCTAAATCCGCTCAAGTGGCTGGCGATGCCCGCGATGCCATGCTGCTTAGAGTCATCGGCAGTCCAGATCCCTATGGCAAACAAACTGATGGCATGGGCGGCGCAACCTCAAGTACCAGCAAAACGGTAATACTGTCTAAAAGCCGCCACGCCGATCATGATGTGGATTACCTTTTTGGCCAAGTGGCCATAGACAAACCCTTCGTTGATTGGAGTGGTAATTGCGGTAATTTAACGGCGGCTGTGGGTTCGTTTGCCATATCCAATGGCTTAATTGACAGTAGCCGCGTACCTGAAAATGGTATTGCGGTAGTGCGTATATGGCAGGCCAATATCAGCAAAACCATAATTGCGCACGTGCCAATGGCTAACGGCGCAGTGCAAGAAACCGGTGATTTTGAATTAGACGGGGTGACCTTTCCTGCAGCCGAAGTACTGGTAGAGTTTTTAGCGCCAGCAGACGCTGATGCAGCGATGTTCCCAACTGGCAATGTGGTGGATGATTTAGTTGTGCCAGAGCTTAGCGCAAAAGGGATCCCATCCATTAAAGCCACTATGATCAATGCTGGTATTCCAACGATATTTGTTAATGCTGCCGACATTGGTTATGTGGGTAATGAGCTTCAAGATGACATAAACAATGATGATAGCGCATTAGCATTTTTCGAAAGCTTACGTGCCCATGGTGCAGTGCAAATGGGGTTAATTAAACACATTGATGAAGCCGCAGCGCGCCAACACACGCCAAAGATTGCCTTTGTGTCGCCGCCAAGTGCATACAACTCATCAAGTGGTAAAGCGGTATTAGCCACTGATATTGACTTACAAGTGCGGGCATTATCAATGGGTAAACTGCACCATGCCATGATGGGTACAGCAGCGGTAGCAATAGGCACGGCTGCTGCCGTTGAAGGCTCGCTAGTCAATCTTGCCGCTGGTGGACAAGCACGTACTTCAGTGGTGTTTGGTCATCCATCGGGCACTCTAAAAGTGGGCGCAGAAGCGACATTATCCAATGGTAGCTGGCAGGTGAATAAAGCCAGCATGAGCCGCAGTGCAAGAGTGCTTATGGAAGGTTGGGTAAGAATACCTGGTGATAGTTTTTAGGTTGTTTTTAGTGTTTGATTTGGCAGTTATCTTAACGGGATAACTGCCAGTTTAAGTTCTTAAAGATTATCCGTTCGATGATACTAGCCTGTTCGCTTTAAAAATACGACGCATTCAAACGAATCCTTTCCAGCTGAAGAACTTAAAACAGGCTTAGAGGTTTTGCCCGTTGAGGGGGTAGTTTTTGAGTCACAAGTCAGATCATTGAACGCGACTGAAACACTTATAATTTCACCGTTATAATCAATCACAGTGGATATTTTATCATTAGTGATATGGGTTACAATAAATGCAGCATTTTCAAAGCCTTCCTTATGTAGCGGCACAATTTTAAATTCATGCCCCGGGCTGAATCGATTGAGAGCTAGGTTATAGTTTTCTTTACCTATCTTTTGCCATCTAGGCGGGTTAGGGTCATTTATTGTCTTATCTGCTTGGTCTAAACTATTTTCTAGATCCATAATACTTCCTTGTTTCTATGAATTAACTCATAGGAGCTAACTTAGCTGCTTTATGGAAAAACATCAAAAAGTTACATTTCTAGCTCTATCTATATCTATTTGATCAATTGCTTGGCGGCAGTATCCGTAGTTGTGATACCAACTACTCGTTATCCTCTCCCCATAACCTCAGCGCTAAACCTGATGCGCGTGAGGTTACCTGTTTGCTGGCACGCTCAAATACATACGGTGTGCCTAAGCAAATAAAATGCTCTTTAGCGCGGGTGATAGCGGTATAAACCAACTCTTTAGTCAGCAGCTGCCATTGGGCGTTACTGGGTTTTTGTGGTAACACAAAGGCGACTTTTTCAAACTCGCTGCCTTGGCTTTTATGTACGGTCATCGCAAAGCAACTGTCGTGATTGGGTAGCCTTGCAGGTTGTACTTTTAACAAGCTGCCATCGGCTTTAACGAAGTAGGCCATTAATTTTTCAGGCTTTTGCTCATCTTGCAAAATCAAACCAATATCGCCGTTGAATAAGCCTAAATTGTAATCATTACTTTGAATGATAATCGGTCTGCCAAGGTAAAATTCTTGAGTGGGTTTTATCCAATGATTCTGTTTGAGCACATTAGTGATGGCGAGGTTCATGCCATCAACGCCAAATTCACCTGAGCGCATGGCACATAGAATGCGGAATTTATTGAAGGTATCAATAATTTCTTCAGCGCCATAAACCTTGCTTAATTGTTGCGAGTAAGCATGCTGATTATCGAACACTTTTTGCAAATACTCGGCATAAGCTGCCACTGCCGATTGCAATAACGGCAGACTTTGGGCATCGGGCTGATGCTCTATCCAAGTTAACTCTTGATGGCCGCACTGCCACTCACGGCGAATGCCGTTGATGTTGACATAGTTTACCGCATTGGCCAGCAAGCCAATGCCGCCATCGCCTTTAAAGCGGTGGCTGTGCATCAGCATGCATAAATTGTCGCCGAGCATAGGTTTAGGATGAATAAACTGACTGGTATTTTGCTGAGTTAACTGCTGCAATAAGTTGGCCTGCTGTTCTGAATAGCGCATTCGCCATGGTGATGCATTAGCACTAAGATCGGCAGTCACTTTTAACCCTGCACAAATATCAGCCAATACTGCGCCTGCTTCAACGGATGCCAGCTGGTCTTGATCGCCCAATAATATTAGGCGGGCATTTTTAGGCAGGGCGCTTAATAGCTTATGCATCATAGGCAAATCCACCATTGATGCTTCATCGACCACCAATAAATCTAACCTAAGAGGGTTATCTTTATGGTGTCTAAATAAGTGTGAGTTAGGGATCACTCCCAACAAACGGTGCAGCGTAGCAGCCTCTTCAGGAATTTTGCTTAGGGCATCAATTAGCTCTGGCTTACCGGTTTGCTCAACTTGACTTACTAGCCGCGCTTTAGAGGCTTTAATGGACTCACTTAATCGCGCTGCGGCTTTACCGGTTGGCGCCACCAGCCGAATGGTTAAGGCTTTTTGAGTTAGCAGTAACAAGAGCAACTTAGTGACAGTGGTAGTTTTACCTGTGCCGGGGCCGCCAGTAATCACCGCTAAGGCTTTAGTTAGCGCCGTAGCAGTGGCCACTTTTTGCCAGTTGATGCTCTTGCTATTTACATTTGGTTTTTCATCGAATAAGTCATTCAAATATTGCGCTAGCGTTGCGGTATCAACAGTTAAGTTAACTTGTGCCAACTGGTTGAATCGGGCTGCCACTTGGGTTTCAAAGTGATAATACTTGTTTAAGTACAATCGGTTATGCTCAACAATTAATGGCTGGTTATCATCAGGTTGGCCGACACAGGCTAATGCTTCGATAGCGTCACTGAGTTGCTGGTGGGTTATTGTTAACTTGCAATGGGACTCTTGCTCGCAAAACGGATTATCAAGATCGATATTATCGATAACTAAGCAGCTGTGCTGACTTGATAATTGCTGGCTTAATAGCGCACAGATTAATAATAAAAACTCATCAGCAGTGTCATTTTTTGCATCAACTTGAGCGAGCTGAGAGTTGGCCATTTCAAGGGCGAAGTGACGATCAAGTGGGGTAATTAACCCTTGTTGTTGCCAATTTTTAAGTAACTGAGTCATTGGGGCGCTAAGGGTAATCATTATTTTTGCTCCAATGCATTGTTGTTTGAAAATAGTGCATCTAAATCAGTGATTAAGGCCAATGGCGGTTTATCAAAAAATATTCCTGCGCCTGAAGCTTCTGGGCTCATACCACGTAAGAAAAGGTAAAAACTGCCGCCTATATGACGCTGGTAATCATAACTTGGCATTCGCAAAGATAAGTAACGATGCAGTGCCAAGGTATAAAGAATATATTGCAAATTATAACGGTGGCTACTGATGGCTGTCGCCATCGCATTATGGTCATAACATGTTAAATCGTCACCCAAATGGTTAGATTTATAATCGGCAATAAAATACTGGCCTTTATACTCAAAGGTTAAATCGATAAAGCCTTTTAACATGCCTTGTAGCTCGTCAAATTCAAGCCCTGCATCATAACCATATTGTTGTAACAACTGATTTAACTGCTGAGATTTTAATTGGCTAATGGGCAGATAAAACTCCATCTCAACTAATTTTTGCTCTGGGGCTAACTGGGCTAATGTAAGTGGCAAACCATGATCATTTAATAGCTGATTATCTTGCGCTGCATTATTGGTAATGAGCGGGCTATGAAGGATTTGTTGATACCACTGGATTAAGGTATCTGTCCATATCTCTTGGTCAAAACCATATTGCTCCATGGCTTTGGGTAAGGCTTGTGGCAATTCAACCTCAGCATTGGTGAAATCAAATAGCTCTAACACCAAATGCATGAAGCTACCGGCATTGGCGCCGCGCTCGAAGGTAAAACGATTAATGGCGTTGTTTTCAACATCAGTGTCAAAAGGGTTGATGTCAGCTGCGGATTCAAATTGCGGCAGGGTTTCTTGGCTAAAATCTTCATCGTCGGCACCCGGAGAGACTTTTTCATGGGCAAGGTGTTTCACCAAACCTGAGTAACTGCCAACTCGCCATGGGGTGTGGTAATCACGCTGCAAAGTTTTTGCCGCCAATTGTTGCGACTGGCCATTAAGTTCAGTGAGTACTGAGTCATCAATCGCCTCTAGCTGAACCACGCTAATGGCATCGGGCACTGGCGCGCTGGTTTTTATGGCCAGTGCTTGTTGTGATAACAACTCAAAATCACAATCTTTAGTGGTGATCCCCAATAAATAACCAATGGCGGTTTCGTATAAGTGACTACTTACCCCTGCTTTAAGCATGCGGCTATGGTTGGCAATGTATAAGTAACACACATAAACCGGACGGGTGAGCGCCACGTATAACAGACGTAAATCTTCAGCGAGGTTTTCTTGTTTGTATTGCTCCCAGCCTTCTTTCGTGCCCTCAACATCCCAAACTAATTGGTCATTTTTATGGTAAAGCATAGGCGCAGGCTTTTTGCGATTATCCCGCGCGAGACTGATAAATGGCACCATACAAACGGGATATTCAAGCCCCTTACTTTTATGAATGGTAACGATTTGCACCAGATTTTGTTCGCTTTCAAGGCGCAATTGCTGCTCATCATTGCCTTGAGCATCAATCAGTTGTTGCTCAAACCAATTCATTATCGCGCTGCTACCATCAAGTTCGGTGGCTTTTTGCTGCAGTAGTTCGCACAAATGGCGGAAATCGGTGAGTCGGCGCTCGCCACTTTCAGCATTACTATTAGCACTACTATCAACACTACTATCAGCCATACTATCTGAGTTGCTGTCGACGCTTGGGCTAAGCTGTTTACTTAAATAGCGCTTAATCAGCTGGGTTTGGTTAGCCAAACTTAACAGTGCAGGCATGATGCCGCGCTTAAGCCAGGTTTGATGCCAATCAGCAAATTGGTCCAGTAAGCTTTGTCGCTGCTCTTCATCTTGATTAAACAGATGAATTTGCTGGGCGCTGTAACCCATAAGCTCAGTGGCAAGTGCTGCGCGAAGGCAGCGCTCATCTTTCGGGTTAGCAATAGCCCGTAAAATTATCGCCAGTTCAAAGGCCTCTTGGGTGTTAAATACGCTATCTCGGCTTAAAAATACTGCGCCAATATTACGCTCGCTTAAGGCTTGCTTCATCACCGAGGCTTCATTTTTATCGCGCACTAACACGGCAATATCTTTGGCGATGAGCGCTGTGCCATTCATATGGCATTGCTCAGTTTGCGCTTCAGTTAATAAACGTTTTATTTCACTGGCAGCATCATTCGCCAGTAGATGACGGGCAGTAGTTTTATTTAAGCCGCTTTCACCTTCGCCAAGCAGTTTAATTCGCAGCGCTGATTTGTCTTCAGTGGCTTCAGTGAGCTTTTTATTGTCAGCGCTGGCTGGGGTATCAACCACATCATAAGGGATCGCATCACTGATAAATGGATCCTGATGTTGGCTAAAGAGCTGGTTAACCCCATTGACCAGTGCCGTGGATGAGCGGTAATTGGTTTCGAGGTTATAGTGCGCTTTAGTTTGCTTACGGGCATGGATATAGGTATGAATATCGGCGCCGCGAAAGGCATAAATGGCTTGTTTGGGATCGCCAATCATTAATAAACTTAAACTATCAAGCTGGGTTTGCTGCTGATAAATGGTTGAGAAAATAGTAAATTGCAGCGGATCAGTATCTTGGAATTCATCAATTAATGCCACCGGAAAGCGTGTTGCAATGGCTTTGGCTAAATGGTGTGCGCTGGATTCAGTATCAGTTGATTTAGTAGCAGTTGATTTAGTAGCAGTTGATAAGGCATCAGCCAAGGTGATCAAGAGATCATCTGGGGTCATTAAGTTGCGCTGGGCTTTTTGCAGCATAAATCGCAGCCGAATACCGTCACGGGCGCGAATTAAAAATGATGGCTTTATTTGCTGGATAAGTGCAAATAATCGCTCGATATGATCGAGCAGCGGCGCATCATTTGCGCTGGGGATAGTGCCACCTTTATTGAGTTTTAACTCAGATAGCGCCAGCATTTCTAAATCTTTAACTGGCGGCAGGCCATTGCCGAAGCTAACCCAATTGGTTAAGCGATCATACATGGCCGCAAGCTTTGGATAATCATCGGCTTTTTTGCCGAATCTCGCGCCATTGAGCGGTAAGCTGTGTAGCAGTTCCAGTTCTTTTTCACTGTCTGTTGGCCAGCGCTTTTTAAAGCTAGCAAGGCTTTGAACTAATTCATCAGCTAACTGGTTAAACTCTTTCGCCACAAACGGGATATTGGCTTGGCTCGCGCCGAGTAACGGTTTAAGTTGCCAAGCCAAGCTATCAGGGTCGCCAAACTCGTTATCAATCACTTGGGCTAATACTTGTGGCAGTGGGTAACAGGTCTCACGCCAAAAATCACGCACGGCATGATGTAAAAACTCACTGTCATCGAGAGTAAATTCTGACTCGAATAATAGCGATGACTCAAACGCCATGTCAGATAAAATGCGCTGACAAAAACCGTGAATGGTAAAAATCGCCGCTTCATCTAGTGACTTTAGTGCTAAATCTAACCGTCTTAGGGCAATTGCCCGCTCAGACTCTGGTACTTGTTGGTACAGCGCCTCTACAAATTCATCATTGGTGTCTAAGCCAATAAAGCACTTAAAGGCCACTTGAATACGTTTACGAATTCGATCCCGCAGCTCTTCGGTGGCGGCATTAGTAAAGGTCACCACTAAAATTTGTTCACAGGTGAGCGGCGCTTTATCTTTATCGCCCAGTAATAGCCGTAAATACAGCCCTGAAATGGTGTAGGTTTTACCGGTGCCAGCACTGGCTTCAATTAAGCTTGAACCTGCAAAAGGCAGTGTTAGCGGATTAAGCTTGCTGACTTTGGAGCTAGTTTCTTTGCCATGAGCGGTTTCAGAATCAGCGGCCTCTAAGTTGCTAGCATTAGCATTGTCATTAATATGAGTCATTAGGCTTTGCCCCCTTTAATTACTGAGAGCTTAGGTGGTTGGATAGCATATTCGTCAAGCTCGGCGAGGGTGCCTTTGTGATAAATACTCAACATAGGTTGCAGTAACATGGTGGCTGTTTTGCCAAATTCAGCTTCAGTAAAGTCTTCAGGAAAACTAAATAAACGGCGATTATGGGGATCGTTCCCTTCACCAAAGCCTGATTGTTCATCAAGCCATAATGGCTCGGCAGCTTGCAGTTTTTCCATATGATCACCATCGGCTTCAACATAGGCTAACGCGGTGCGCGGCATAAAGCATAACGGCTGGGCTTGGCCATTGAGATAAGCTTGAATAAATTGCTGTAATAATTGCTGAGCGGACTCTGGCGTAATTGCGCTAAAGGCATGAAAATGGCCAATATCCAGCAGGTAACTGTTTTTCTCAACCCCTGCGGCATTAAGGCATAAATGGCGCAAATACACCCTGACAAAATCACGGCCATGGGCAGTGCCAGGGCGATAATTTATTTGCCCTTTAGCGTAAATATCATCGATGCGGCCAATAAGGTTAACGTTAATGCTTGATTGAGTGCTGTCTAAAGCCTCGCTGTTTAGCGGCGTTAGCCCTTCAAACTGTAAATCAATATCCACTTCCTGACTGTGGCTCTTATCGCCTGTGAGATAGAGCACCCGACCAATGACGTATTTAATGTCGTTTTGATAGCGATTAAGCAGCACATCATCAAAGGGCGCCATGGGTAAACTGCCACTGGCTTTTAGCTGGTTGATAAACTCAATGTCAGCGTGTTCAAGTTGGTGATGCACTGCACTGTCAATCATTGCTGATTGCAATTTATAGCGCTCTAATGCATCTAAGTTAAATGGCTCGTCGTTATCGTCAGCTTGAATTCGTAAATTAAAATCAATTTTTAAACTGCGATTGAAAAAGAATTGCGCTGGGCTTCTGAAAAAGCGTAATAATGCCGACAATTCAAGTTGCACAATGGCGCTGCCATCGTCGGCAACAGCATCAAATGGGTTGTCATCGTTGGCTAAATCTAACGGCTTAAGGCGGTTAAAGAAGCGGGCATTATTAAGTAAGTGGTTCGCATCTGCGATACTTGGCGGGCACCACTGATGATTATAACTTTGCTGCAATTTAGTTTGCTGAGTTGCAGTAAACAATTTGGCATCAAAGGGTTGCAGCGGTTGCTGCTGAATTAAATGGCTTAATATTGCTTTATCGGCGTTATTAACTTCAACGCTTTCACGTAAGCCTTGGCTGGTTTCGAGTTGAGGCTCATTATTTGTAGTGAAATAATAGTCAGCAAAATAACACAGCTGGCAATACTCGGTTAGCTCTGACACCAACATTGAGGGAATTCGTTCAGCGTTATCACGCTCAGAGTGGCCAATGTAGCTGATATAAAATTGCTCTCTGGCAGACAATAAAGCTTCTAAAAACAGGTAACGATCGTCTAATCGGCGGGAACGGTCACCTTTAATAGCGCCATTATGGGCCATTAAGTCAAATCCAACAGGGTGTTGTACTCGTGGATACACCCCATCATTCATACCCAGTAAACATACCACTTTAAAAGGAATTGAGCGCATCGGCATCAAGGTACAAAAGTTCACACTCCCTGCAAGGTAGCGCTGACCAACTCGAGATTCATTAAGGTTTTGATTAAACCATTGCTTGAGCACTTCAACATCGAGTTCACCTTGATGACCGGCGTCTTCAAGCTCGGTACTTAAGGTGACTAAGGCTTCGCGAATGGTTTGAACTTGCTCGCGCTCGTCATCATCAGCATCAAAGAAAACCTCTAATAAAGCTTGTAGCTGCGCGATACGTTCAAGGGTTGGACATTGGCTAGCCAGTTGCAGTTGATATTCGTCAATGGCCTCTAAGAAATTGAGTAAATAGCCAAGAATTTGCGCAGACTGGCCTTCAACACCTTGTACTAGCAGTGAATCGTTATAAAGCGCTGATTCATCATTAAAAGCATAACCTTGAATTAAGCGGCTAATACCAAATGCCCAAGAGTTCTGCTTAAACGCTGGTACTCCTTGTTGCAATCGGGTTTTTTCATCACGGCCCCAACGCACGTTGGCATCATCTAGCCAACGTCTAATAAGCTGCAGAGCATCATCATCGAGCTGAAATTTTCGTAAAATTGCTGGGACTTCGAGAATACTGATAATGTCAGTGAGGCCAAAACGGCTTTGATTAATATTGAGTAAATTCAAAAAGCTGTTAATTAGCGGTGACTCTTGAGCTGCGCCTCTATCGGCAATGGCATAGGGAATATAGTAGTTGGCTGTTTTGCCTGAGTCTTGATTACTTCGATGTAAACCGCTATTGCTGGTGCCAAATACTGCATCAATATAAGGCGCATAAGCTGCCACGTCGGGCATCATCACCACGATATCTTTGGGTTTTAGTGATGCTTTACCGTTGTCATTCGCATTGCTTGACAGTAACTCGAGTAAATGATCGTGCAGGGTTTCGACTTCTCGTAGCGGGCTATGGCAACTGCGCAGGGTAATTGATTGGTCTTGCTGGCTTAACGAGCGTCTATTGGCGACATTTTGATAAAGTGCTGCATCAGGGCCAAGGGCTTGGCCTAGGGTTTCCATTTGCAGAATATCGTATTGCACCCCTTGGAGTAGATTTAAACTGTCAGGGGATTGTTCGGGCTCGATATAGCAGTCGTAACTAAAGTCAGTGTGTTCTGGCGGTAGTTCGAGCATTAAATCCAGTAATTCACGGCCCATTTTGCCATTGTTAGCCAGGATCGGATTACCCACTTCGAGCTTTTCTTCCCATTGCTCGCCTAACTGCTTTTTATCAACATATTGCAGCGCCATTCTTGCGCGAGCTTTAGGGTCAACAATATCGCCCCAGTAATGCTGACAAGGGCTTAAGGAAAACATAATCACTTCAATGCGTTCAGCCAAGTGATACAGCACTTGCAAGGTTTGTGGCGGCATAGAAGAAATACCAAACACAAATAATCGCTCAGGTAGCGACTTAATTACAGTGTCAGGGTTTTGCAGTGCGGCAATTAAGTGTTGATGTAAGTTAGCGCGATGATAAGTGCTGGCATTAAGTTGCTGCTGGTTATATTCAATCAGTGCCCGCCACAGTTTAGGCTGCCAAAGCTGGTTTTCTTCCAATTTTAGCGGATGCTCATTGTGCTCCCAAGCTAAAATCCAATCAGGGCGATAAACAAGATATTGGTCAAAAATATCAGCAATACGGCCACATAATTGATACAGCTTAATGGCATCAAAACTGCCAGCTTGGATATAGGGTAGCGCTTCATCTGTATGGTTGGCGTGCTGATTTTCAACCGGAGCTAAATAGGCTTGTAGCGGCACAAAGTCAGGGTCATCAAGTAATGGCGGCAGTAAATCCATTAACTTCCACGTCATCGCCGCTTTAGTAAAGGCATTATCTTTAGGCACATCTGGCAGCAGTTCATGGCATAACTGCCAGGTAAAACTCGACGGCAGCGGAAAGGACAGGGCGGCAGCAATACCATTATATTTAGCCACTTCTAAGCGCAGCCAAGTCGACATCCCCGGACTTTGCACCAAGATATGTTCATTTGCGAGTAAATTAGCGTTATCAAGGGGGATAGCGAGCATTTTAGACAGTTGTTCTGACAGAACTTCCATCTGATTTGATTGAATTAATCTAAGCATTAATCGACTCTACAAATGATGATAAAAACCATTCTAAGAGGTTGTTATTAGGTTTGAAAGGCTTTTATCACATCTAGGGTTTAAGCGCTAAATAAGCAACCAAATTACATGGAGTTTGGTTGGCAAAACTCCTGTTTTTTTCTATAGGATTTATTGATTGAAGCTAAATTTTAATTCAATAATTTACTTGATTATTAATTGAGATCCACTCCCAAAAAAACAACAAGTAGCCTGTTTACTCATGTTTATAGGCAAACAAGCTAGAGAGTATATTAATGAGACTGAGTCAGTTTATAAAGCCAATGAATAGGTAGCTGGCTAGAATCACTGCTACCCAAAGCACCATGTTGCCAGATGGATAGTCGCTCGAGATAAAGCTCCCCCCCCCTTTGTATTGGCGCGCTAAAAACTGCTGACATTGGTCTAACTTCCCACGAATTGATTGACGAATTTCGCCATCCACTTTCCAAATGACTGCAAATATGCGCTGCAGTGCATTAGGCACTAAGCGCCTGTATACCCAATCTACATCAAGGTGAGTAGAGCGAAGCTCTGGTGGATATTTACCTTTGAGATTGAGCCAAACGAACGCTAATGCTGAAAACAGTAATAACTGAGTCTGAGCGAGTACATGGGTCGCATCATATGGGTTGTAACCCGTATCGTATGGCAGCAGAGAATAAAGCGCTGCAGGATAAATACCAATACCAATACATAGACAGGCAGCGATAAACATTGCTGTTAACATATTGAGCGGTGGATCGTTGGCTCGAATACCCGAGTCATGGGCAAAGAAGGCAAAGTAAGGGATTTTGATCCCCGCGTGATGAAAAACACCTGCTGACGCAAACAGTAGCATTAACCAGACCCAGTCATGGCCAGTTTCCATTGCGGCAGACATCACCATGGATTTACTGACAAAACCGCTAAACAGAGGGAATGCAGAAATGGAGGCCGCACCAACAATACACAGTATCGTGGTTTTTGGCATGGTCTTATAAAGGCCGCCGAGATCGGAGCCATTTATACGCCCTGTCATATGCAGTACGGCGCCCATACTCATAAACAACAAGCCTTTAAAAATGACATCGTTAAAAGCATGAGACACTGCACCATTTAATGCCAGCGAAGTCCCGATCCCGATGCCGACGACCATAAAGCCTACTTGGTTAATCAAACTATAGGCAAGCACTCGGCGAAGATCGTTTTCAATCACCGCAAAGAAGATTGGGAAACAGGTCATTGTAGCGCCAATGTATATCAGCAACTCAGTGCCAGGGTAAGCCCGAGCAAGTGCATAAACCGCCACTTTAGTGGTAAATGCGCTGAGTAACACTGTACCGGTCGGCGTCGCTTCAGGGTAAGCGTCGGTAAGCCAAGTGTGAGCAAAAGGAAAAGCACACTTAATACCGAAGGCAATAAAGATAAGCCATCCTGCAATGCTATCTAGGCCGATATAGTCAAAGGCTAGGCTACCGGTTTCAGAGATATAAAACAGCGCACCTATCAGCAAAATAACCCCAGAGAGAACCTGCATGATGAGGTAGCGCATTCCCGCGCTATATGCTGCTGGAGTACGACGAGCCCAAACTAGAAATACTGAGGTAAATGCCAACAGCTCCCAGAACACAAACAAGGTAAGTAAATCACCCGCAAACACCGCACCAATAGCGCTACCTGCGTACAGCATAGCGGCAACTTGTTGCACTGTATCTTTAACGTGCAATGAGTAGACGATGCCAATAAATGCGGCAATATGGAAAATATAGCCAAACATCAGGCTTAATTTATCTGCGCGATAAGGGATTAATTCATAGTCTAAAAACATCAATTGCAAATGGACGCCTTCTGGCACAGTCCACAAATGCAATCCGCTGATCACTGGAATCGCTATCATCAAGGCACCGCACAGCTTTCCACGAGTTGTAGCAGCAATCAATCCGCCAATGATAAACAGCACAAACGGCGGTAACTCAAGCATCCACATTGCGATCACCTTTATTGTTAGCTTCTTTGGCGCGGCCATCGCTGACGTCGACTATTTCAATTTTGCTATTATCAAGCTCTTCAACGGGTCCATAATAATCTTCTGGGCGCATCAAAAAGGTACGCATCCAGCTGGCGACTATGACCAAGATGACGCAGCCGACAAAGCCATAGATAGGATAAAACGCTGGCAGGTTTTCCCAGCTATGATAAACATGGCGATGAATAACAAAATCAAGTGCCACAAGCAATGCACAACAGGTATATAACAGGTATAAAACCCGCTGAATGTTTTTCGGTTTATCAAAGAGATATTGCTTCTCATTGTCCATGGCTAACTCCAGATACAGTCAAGATAGCTTTCGCCAACTCATAAACGGGCTGTGGATGGATGAACATAATCAAGCAGCCTAGGGATGTGATAATTAATGCGATTAATGAAGCCATTGGTGCTTCTTTAATATCTGTACTTGATGACTTATACCCTTTACCGGGGAAAAACGCATGGTAAGGAATAGGTAGTAGGTAGGCGATGTTGAGTAATGAACTGAGCATTAAAGCAACCATGACAACCCAATAGCCGGTTTCAATAGTGCCCATCAATAGGAACCATTTACTCCATGTCCCTCCGGCTGGTGGAACGCCGATAATGCTAAGGCTGGCAATAAAAAAAGCGCCCATGGTGATTGGCATGGCAAAACCTAAGCCGCGCATTTCGCTTACCTTAGATTTATGGCTAGCCACCAAAATGGCGCCAGCACAAAAGAATAGGGTAATTTTGCCAAAGGCATGGGAGGCAATATGCATTGAACTACCAATCACACCCGATGAAGTAGCTAGCAGTGCCCCAATAGTGATATAGCCGAGTTGGCTCACTGTTGAGTAGGCCAATCTGGCTTTTAAGTTGTCTTGTCGCATCGCCACGATTGAAGCTAAGAGCACTGAAAGGGTAGCTAAATAAAGTAAAAATTCAGTAGTTGGTAATTGGGGGAGTAGGTCGAGTCCAAAAATGAAAATACACACCTTCAATACCGTAAATACCCCTGCTTTTACTACCGCTACAGCATGAAGCAGGGCGCTGACCGGTGTTGGTGCCACCATCGCTGCGGGTAGCCAGCGATGAAATGGCATAATGGCAGCCTTACCAATGCCAAATATAAATAGCATTAGGATTATGCCTGCAATGGTGGTATCCACATCGGGATCAAATACGCCGCCTGCTGTAAATTCAAGGGTGCCAGTCACAAACCAAGTTAAGATGATGGCCAGTAAGAAAAAGGCGATAGAGGTAGTGAGCAAGATACCGAGGTAGACACGGCCACCTTGTTTGGCCTTGTCTGTACCTGCGTGAGTCACCAGCGGATAGGTTGATAGAGTGAGCACTTCGTAAAAGATAAACAGAGTAAACAGGTTGGCTGAAAAGGCGAGCCCCATCACTGCACTAATCGCCAAAGCGAAACAGATATAAAAGCGAGTTTGGTTATCCTCATTATGGTCACGCATATAGCCGATGGCGTAAATGGTGGTGATTAGCCAAAGAAAACTGGCAATGAGAGCAAACAGCATACCGAGCGGTTCTACGACAAAACTCACCTCTAAATCAGGCATCAGCTCCCACCATGAGACCTCAATACTGGCACCAGCCATGAGGGCTTGGTAGATATTGATTACGCAGTAAAGCACCATAAGGCTGATACTGATGGTGATAGCCTCACGCAGGTTAGGTTTCTTTCCTGTTGCTGCAATTGCAAAGGTTGCCAGTAAAGGCAATAAGATAGTTAGCTGTAACATCAGCGGCAAAGATGGATTCATGGGGTTATTCCAAACAAACTTTGAGAAGCCGCCTGTGCAACTTGCACGCTTAGGCGAGTATCTATACCGAAATAAATATTAGCGAAAATGAGCGCCCAAATAGGGGCGAGGAAGGTCCAAGGCGCCTCTTTGACAGTTTCACACCCATTAAGTGGCGGCTTGAAGTAAGCCATTTCTACAATACGCCAGATATAGATAATCGCCAGCAGTGATCCCAATAGAATAAGAACGGCCACTGGCCACATACCAGCCTCAACACTGGCGATAAGCAGATACCATTTACTGACAAAACCGACGGTCAATGGCACACCAATCAAACTGAGCCCACCAATAACGATGGCTGACATGGTCAATGGCATTTGTTTACCTAGGCCTTGGAACTGTTTGAGCTGGACGCTGCCAATGCGGTACATTACAGCGCCTAATGCTAAAAACAGCGCGCCTTTCATTAAGGCATGGTTAAACAAATGTAGTAAGGTGGCCATAATGCCGGTACTGGTATTAATCGAGTAGCCAATGATCATATATCCCACCTGAGCGATACTTGAGTAAGCTAAGATGTGTTTCACATTTTGCTGATAAATAGCCGTGATAGATGCGGCAAAAACACCTATAAGACCAAGCACCATTAAAATACTTTGCAGGGGCAGGGTGGTGAATGAGAAAGAGATGCCAAGTACGGTAAAAGTAAAACGAATGAGCAGATACACAGCAACCTTAGTTGAGGTTGCTGCTAAAAATGCTGTCACAATTGAAGGTGCATAGGCATAAGCATTAGGTAGCCACAGGTGCAGTGGAAATAACGCCAGCTTTAAGCAGATCCCGACAATTAAAAAGGCGAATGCTGCAAATACTGTACGGGTGTGGCCAACATCAACTAACCTAACAGCTAAATCGCTCATGTTTAGCGTGCCCGTCATTTGATAGAGCATGCCAATACCAATCAAAATAAAGGTGGCACCAATGGTACCCATTATCAGGTATTGGTAGGCAGCCCACAGTGCTCGTCTATCTTTACCCAAGGCAATTAAGGCATAGGAGGACAGTGAGGAAATCTCTAAAAATACAAATACATTAAAGGCATCACCGGTTGCCACAATGCCGAACATGCCGGTTAAAGACAGCAGGTATAAGCTGTAAAATAAGGTGTGGCGGTCTTCGTCTAACTCTTTTTGTATGCTGGTGTTAGCGGCAAACAACACCACAGTACCTATGGTGGAGATGATTAGCAGTAAAAAGGCGTTCAGCTTATCGATGCGATATTCAATGCCCCAAGGTGCTTCCCAACCCCCAAGTTCATAGGTAATGGTGCCAGACTTCATGACCTCAATTAGTAATATTATGCTGTTGATACAGGTAGCACTGCACACCAATAAGGCAAATATCCACACAAGTTTGGAGCGATTTAGGAACCAGCATAGCGGGGCTGCCATTAGCGGCACCACAACTTGTAAAACAGGCAGGTGAGCTAACACTATGATTCGTCCTCGTTGAGCTGATCTTGTTTTTGGATCTCATCTTCTTCTATACAGCCATAGGCTTCTTTGATTCTGATCACCAGTGCTAGACCAAGCGCTGTGGTCGCAATGCCCACCACAATGGCAGTTAGAATTAACACATGGGGCAGCGGGTTAGAGTAATCACTGATCCCTTCAGCCAATATCGGTGCGCTACCACGCTCGACCATGCCGACACTGATATAAAAAATAAACACTGAGGTTTGAAAAATGGTGAGTCCAACTAACTTCTTAACCAAGTTTCCATGGGCGATAACGATATAAAAGCCAATCATCATCAACAATACGACGATCCAATAGTTATAGAGTCCGAGAAACATCCTGCTCCCCTTTTTTATCTGAGCTGTTTTTCTCAGCTTGAATTTGAGCCTGAGCTTGTCTGCGGCCATCAAAGTTGAAAAAGATGCTTAACATCACCGAAGCGACAGTGATGCCCACGCCTAATTCAATCAGCAGTATGCCTAAGTGCTGGCCATCAATCGGATTTTCAGCCAGTACGTTGTAATCTAAGAAGTTAGCCCCATTAATCATGGAAACAACTCCGACACTGGCATAGAGCAAAAGCCCAACAGCAGCAAGTAATTGAATTAGCGCCGGATTAAATACCTTTTTAGCGGTATCTAAACCAAATAGCATGGTATAAAGAATAATCGCAGCAGCGAAGATAACACCTGCTTGAAATCCGCCACCAGGCCCAAAGTCACCATGGAATTGTACATACAGTGCAAATAACAAGATTAAAGGAATAAGTGTTTTACTGACGATGCGCACCACCATGTGGCGCTCATGCATTTGTTCTTCTGTTGGCTCTTCAGATTGAATTTTTTTACGGCGACGAGGCAGTGATAACAGCGAAAGCACGCCAATACCTGCGGTAAAGATAACGGCTACTTCACCTAAAGTATCAAAGGCTCGGTAGCTCCCTAATACTGACGTCACAATATTAGGCACACCTACCTCGTCCATCGAGTCATGAATATAGCGCGGGGCAACATGTTGATGCACTGGCGCATCAACAGTGCCAAAATAAGGCATATCTAGGGTACCGTAGATCAGCATGCTACCAGTGACGAGTACAACAAACAGTGCAAGAAAGGGTTTATGCCGCTTTGGCGCCTCTTTTCGGCCAGTCATGGTAATGGCGGCTAGCATGAGTAAGCCTGATATGCCTGCACCTACAGACGCTTCGGTAAAGGCAACATCTACAGCGTCGAGTACCACAAAGAAACAGGCTGATAATAAGCCATAAATTCCGGTTAACATGACGACCGCTAATAGATCTCTCATGCGAACGATAGCGATGGCGATGACCACTAAAAAGATTAATAGTATTACATCTACTAAGGCTTCGATGGCTTGTTTCCTCCCTGAGGATCAGGCTTATCTTTTTGCGGTAATAGGCCATTATGTAATGCCGCTTTTGCTAAGGCATGACTAGCAGAAGGGTTGATAAAGAGTGTGAATACTAAAATCAATACCAACTTAATGAGTACTAAACCATTTGGGCTTTGCAGCATTAACCCTATCAGGATTGAGCTTGCACCTAAGGTATCGGTTACGCTTGCAGCGTGCATTCGGGTGTAAAAATCAGGGAAACGAATAATCCCTATACCACCAGAAAAACAAAGGAAGCTACCAATTAGCAGGCATAAACCACTGCTTATTTCGAGTAAGAGATTCATTTCTTCCTCTTCTTGGTTAAATGAGATTTATAGGGGGTCACTTTGAACTCGGCTGAGTCTGAATAGCGTAAAACGCCGATGACGCTGATAAAGTTAATGAGGGCATAAACAAGGGCGATATCGAGAAACTCTGGGCGTCCCATTAAAAAGCCCAATAGCGAAATAAGCAGTATGGCTTTAGTACCAAAAGAGTTGAAAGCTAATATTCGATCATAAAGCGTCGGGCCGGCAATACAGCGAATGATTGCCAGTAGCATAACAACGAGAATAGCGATGGTGGCAGTAGCTAACATTAGTCTTCAAGCTCCCTTACCCGGCGGTCCATCTCTCCGGCTTTTAGTGCGTCGATACCATCTTTATGTAAAGCATGAACAGTAAGCTTGTCATCAATTAAGTCTATCGCTACTGTGCCAGGGGTTAGGGTAATGGAGTTGGCGTAAATGACTTTATTAATATCTGAGCATTGGCGAGTGTCTATGGTAGTGAGTGTTGAAGAGATACTGCTGTTACCCAGCCAGATATGTTTAACCACACTAATATTAGATAAAATAACTTCTTTCACTAACCATATCGTATAGCCTGGCATATTGGCATTTAGACGGATTGGGTGCGTTTCTTGGTCGATAACATCCATTTTTTGGGCAATATAAAGCACCAGCATGATTGAGCCTGCACCCAGTGATAATAAAAGCGGGTTAGTGTAATTTGAGTTAATCCACCAAAATAGGGCTAAGGTTAATAACAGGCTAAGCCTATGGCTTGGAACAACGCCGCTTTTATTTTTTTGTGTCATATTATTTAATGCTTCGTGTTAGTTAACTCCAGTACAAAACCTGGCGAGTTTTAAGATTATTATGGTTAGCTTTTTACTCGTTAATCATTTTGCTCGCATGACGATTCATCAGCTAATGCTTGATATACTTGCCTGTGAAGGTCATTAAAAGAATCTGTAGATGGAGACAGTTGGTTAATTGTTCGATCGACTATCTGCTGAACCAGTTGTTCTCGAGTTATATCTGAGGGTATACATACGATTGTAGGTAGCTTTTTGGATGTCTGTGTACCAACTCGAGTGCGGTAAGCTCTGTCAGCAAATCCTTCGGTATTGTTTCTAAGTTCGTATTGCTGACTCGTATTTAATGCACCAGCAAGAAAGCCCTGAATATAGTAAGTACATGGCATAGCCGAAATGGTGGCTGATTCGTTATTTAGCGACTTACAAGATGATAGAACAAGTTTTTCTTCATTTTTAGCGTTATTTGAGGATGCGGAAAGCGAAAAAGTAACACTGAATGTAAATAGTACTAAGAGCTTTATGAGCGACATATAACCTCCTTTTATAATTCTATTAATTTTAATATCACCTAGTGAAATATTTCAGTGCAGTACTCTTTAGGCGACTTTGTTTAGCTTCGTATCATGCATTTCTTGCTTGCAATGATATTTCAAGATTATTACGTTGCGCAAAGCTGTTACTAGCAACATGCTGATTACTTTTTACTAACCAATACTCTTTATTTATAACATGAATTATCCAAATTTAAATGCTTAGTAAGTGTAAACTGTATATTTTTCTGATTTTGAGCAGGTTACACCAGCTATAGAAAGGCTCTAGCAAGGGCTACGCACTTGGTTATTGCTAATTTTACTCAGTTAAGGTTTTATATGACTTGTGGCTTTAGTGAGTATGTAAGTTTGAAAATAGAGTGAGGTTATTAGCTTGGTGAAGCTAACTTCTAGATCTAGTACTGGCTGACTGCCAATGGGTTTTTAACCGCTTCAAATTGCAACCTTTTTAAGCGCTTAGCCCCATCAATGAGTTTGAGAATAGGCTTCGGTGTTTAACTGACTTAGCTTGATAATACCTATGGTATAAAGGCGTTAAAGGTACATTGCTGACCCATAAATTTGTTAAAGGTGAAGTGCTTAATGAATTTGAGTTAAAGACGGCTCATGAATGTATCATTCAATACCGCCAACGTTTGACTGACATTAGCTGGTTTATGGGTTCCTTGAGTGAACCCATTACTAGAATGGCCAATAAAGAAGATAAGTGAACAGGCCGTTTTTGGGAAGG